>JAFMRP010001328.1 GCA_017354095.1 Ktedonobacteraceae bacterium | reverse complement strand
ATGAGCTTATGTCGGGTCAGAGCAATAGCACCAGCCAGATGAGTGGGAAAATACTGGCTGGCGGCACCAGTTCAGCGATTAATACCGGTCTAAATCAGTCGAACCTGCTTACTGTTATAGTGCGCGGGAACACCATCTATCTCTATATCAATCAGCAGTACCTCACCAGTGTCAACGACGATGTATCCAGCATTGGCCAGATTGGCGTGGCTGGGACTAACACGCGGGGTGGTCCTGTAGATGTGACATTTAGCGAGTTGCAATTGTGGAAATTGTGACTGGCAGCAACCTCCTCAAAGGGGTTCTACGATGTTGGAAAATCTCGATCGTGTTCCCTGGCATCGGTTGACTCATGCGTATGGGAAAGCGAATGATGTTCCAGCTTTAATCAAAGCATTGGCCTCTCCTCAGAGAGAAACGTGGGAGCAGGCTCTGAACGAATTATACCAAATTATATGGCACCAATATACGGTGTACCAGGCAACGTCGTTTGCGGTGCCATTTTTCATAGAGCTATTGCAGCATGAAGTAACCCAATGCCGAGCTGAACTACTATTGTTTCTTTCCGATCTGGCGATAGGCTGTTCAGATGATAAAAAATGGACTAAACACACGCAAGATGCGGTCGCTCAAGGATTTGCAGTATATCTACAATTGCTGAAGGACGTCAATCCGAAGGTAAGAATGCAAGTTCCGTATATAATAGGTACTTTAAGAACAATAGGAGCGTTGGAAGAGTATACTCAGACCATTTTCTCTCTTTTTCATACCTTCCTGAGGCAAGAGAAAGACCCACAGGTACAAGCGAGCCTGTTAATGTATCTGGGATATCAAGCAGAGTTGCCAGTGGATGAGCGGTTGTTTATGAACCTGGCTTATGCGGAGGACGTCTATCCGCTTGTGAAAGTTGTTGCCGCTATGAGACATGTAGAGCGTACCACAATAAGTACTCCGAACGACACTGTTCAGGTGCTGCTGGATATGCTCTTGCGCGTTGATACACTACAAAAGATGTATGCAGACCTCCCCTGGCCTCATAACCACTATTCGCTTCTGGGGGAGATTAGTTTTGCTCTGCGTCGTCTCGATTTTGATTACGCGGATCGGGTTATCCCGGTTCTCATAGAAACCCTCAACTCGATTGATCAGGCCTATAGAAAAGGTAAGATAGCCGAGGAGCAGGATGTTGCGACTCTCAACGGAGAGTGGATGGCTTATTCTGTTCTTCCTGATTTTGGGACAATCGAACTCCTTCAGACACTGTTTCACTTTACATTTCAAGGAAAAAAGCTAGCGAAAAATGCTGTACCATTTCTGCTGACGAAGGTGCAGAGAACTGTGCTCATCACAGTTCTCCGCAGTGAAGCCGCATTGGAGTATCGCCATCATGTAGTAGAGATGTTGGAAAGCCTGAACCTGCCATATTATTGGAAATTACGGATTTTACTTCAGTTGGATTCACTTACATAATTCTTCTCTGCAATTTGCTCTTTCTGCGTGCCCACCAATGCAGCGGCATCAGTCACCGTGTCCTCAGGAGTTCCGGCAGGTGCGCCAGAGCGTGGCAATCCTCGCCCTGAGAGCAGAGTACAGATCAGGCACACGACGAAGAGCGCGATCAAAAACAGGATGCTGCTGCTAGCCCTTTCGGCCGCATCGGCGGTTGCCTGCCAGGACCAGAGCAGGCTCACGAGCGCGGGACCGCAGATAAAGCCAAGCTGGCGCGTCACACCGGAGAGCGCGCTGGCCGCGCCCAGCGTTTCACGCAGGCCAACACTCATCATGAGTGTCAACAACGGTCCATAGGCCATACCGTTGCCCAGACCGAATAGGAGCAGGCGCCAATCCAGATTTAGCGCGCTGGTAGGCGCAGCGATTGCCAGCCACAGGATTACCAGCCCGAGCAGCGAAACAATCCACCCGGCGGGCAGGACCAGGCGAACACCAAAGCGGTCGGCCAGGTAGCCGCTCAACGGTCCCATGATGGCCATTCCCACCGATGGCATAAGCAGCGTTGTTCCAGCCAGCGCCAGGCTCAGATGGTGAACATCCTGTAGAACAAATGGAAGCAGGTAAGCCAGTGCGCCGCCTGACGCAGCAAAAGCCAGGAGAATCAAAAGTGTCCC
>JAFMRP010001327.1 GCA_017354095.1 Ktedonobacteraceae bacterium | reverse complement strand
TGGAAAAGATGGTGACGGTTTCCAAGCAGGCCCTGTGGGAGACTCGTAACTATATGTTCTCACTCAAGCCGCTGATGAGCGGCACGACGACGCTCACCCAGATGTTGACCAATCAGCTGCGCGAGTTCGAAACGATCAGCGATCTGCCAGTACAGCTGGACATTGAGGGCAGTGAGATCGTGCCGGGAGAAGACCAGCTCCGGGTTCGCCGTTATGCTCAGGTGGGAACGGCGATTTTTCGTATTGTGCAGGAGGCCCTGACGAACGCTTATAAGCATGCTGAAGCCAGTAAGCTCCAGGTGCGATTGAGCTACCTGCCGGACAGTATCTCTGTTGAGGTCAGCGACAACGGCAAGGGGCTGCCAGACGGCGCAGGCGATGGCACTGAGGAGCGCATTTATTCGGGACACGGGATGCGGGGGATGCGTGAGCGTGCAGAAGAGCTGAGCGGCACGCTGCAGATGGACCAGCCGGCTGGCGGCGGCCTGCGGATACAGGTACAGATGCCGCTCTGAAGAGAGAGGAGAGATGAGAAAGATGGCCAAGATACGTCTGATGATCGTGGACGACCATGAAGTGGTACGCCTGGGGATGCGCGCCGCGTTCGAGCTTGAAGCGGATATTCAGGTTGTTGGTGAAGCGAGTGATGGAGCGGAAGCGCTGGCGAAGGTCAGTGTACTTGATCCGCAGGTGATCCTGATGGATGTACGAATGCAACATATGAGTGGTATCGAAGCTTGCCGCGAGATCAAGAGCCGCTATCCTGCTGTCCACATTTTGATGATCACCTCTTATAGCGACGAAGAGGCCGTCTTTGACTCTATTATTGCCGGAGCGGACGGTTATTTGTTGAAAAATGTCAGCCGCACAGAGCTACTCAAGTCGCTGCGCCTGATCGCCTCGGGGCAATCGCTGCTCGATCCTAACGTCAGTAAACGGGCGCTGGCGCGTATGACAGGGCTGGCAGATGGCAGCGAGCAGACGCCTGGTGAAGAGCTGACCGAGCGTGAACGAGAAGTACTGGCCCTGGTTGCGCGCGGCTATACGAACAAGCAGATCGCGGAGACGCTGTACATGAGCGAGAAGACGGCCCGCAACCACGTGAGCCACATCCTAGAAAAGCTAGGCCTTTCGCGGCGCAGCGAGGCAGCGGCCTACGCAGTTGAGCACAGGCTGGTGCCGCCACAAAAACGCGAACAATAACTGCCAAGGCAATGAATGCCAGCAGAACATTTTTTCAAAGGGGGATTTTATTTTCATGCCCGAGGTGTCGGATCACACCTTTCTCTGGTAATACGCCCTTCCTCACGCCTCTACAGAGGCGGGTTTATAGTATACCGGTACACTATAAACCCGCCCCTTGACAGTTATTTTGACAGTAGCCGGCACTTTAGGAAGGTCTTTCAAACAGATTTTCGATCTTTTCGGCCGCCTCTTTTTGCATTGATGGAAGTACATGCGAATACACTTCCATCGTTACGGCAATCTGGCTATGACCAACCATTTCCTGCACGACTTTAGGATTAACCCCCATACTGATGAGAAGCGTTACTGCATTATGACGCAGATCATGGATATGCATAGGAGGCAGTCCAGCTTTTTCGAGGCGACGATAAAAACTCGTACGCATATTCTGTGGCCAGAGCCGCTTTCCACGATGCGTACAGAAGACAAGATCATGGTTTTGCCATGCTGAACCCGCTCTCAACCGTTGCGCGTGTTGCCTCGTTCGATGCGCTTTAAGAATATCGCTCACGGGCTGCGGAAGCAGAATCGTTCGTTCGCCTGCCTCCGTTTTTGGATTACCTTCTACGAAGTGATGATCCTCCGCCCGCGTCAATGAACGATGAATATACATGGTTCCCGAAGCAAAGTCGATATCCTCCCAACGCAAGACAAGCAGTTCTCCATGGCGCATTCCTAGTAGTAACGCCAGCGCGATAAACGGCTCCATCATTGTCCCCTGGACAACCTGTAAGAGATGGTGGGCTTGTTCCAGAGTGAGTAACGGAGGTTTCCGTTTTTCCACCCTGGGCAGTGAAGCCCCTTTGCAAGGATTCACAGAGAGAAGTCGCTCGTGAACAGCGTGCTCCAGACCCTTCTGCAAAACTGTCTTCATAGAACGT
>JAFMRP010000300.1 GCA_017354095.1 Ktedonobacteraceae bacterium | reverse complement strand
GATCAGATGGGGCTGAGCCACGCCTGAGAAAAACCACCATGGCAGGAGCAGACCAAAGATGTGAAGATGCATCGTTCCAACCTCCTTCTAGCTGGCGAGATGCTGGCTCAGAGCTTGTTCCAGTTGGTTCAACTGGACGAGCTGCCAGTCCTGGAAGACACCATTGGGGGGACGCACCGTCTCCGACACCTCGACGACGGGGATGTGCGCCTGTGCCACCTGCTGTCGCAGGTTCTTCACACTGTTATCCACCGTCTGGACATTGAGGATGAAGACCTGGATCGCCTTCCGGCTAATCTGGTCATGAAACTGAGCCACGGCGCTTGCCGATGGTTCAGATCCACTCGCCTCGGCGTTGTAGTAGGCCTCCGGTGTGATGATATTGAGTCCTAGTGCATCGGCCATGTACACAAAGATGGATTCGGAGATACCGATGGGGGTCCCTGCATAGTGGGCTTTGATCTCAGCAATCTTATCCAGATAGGGCTGCAAGGCGGCCTTGAACGCATGATACTGCTGCTCAAAGTAGACGCTATCAACAGGATCAAGTGCTTGGTAGTCTGCGGTGATTTGCTTGGCGGCCTGTTGGACGTAGGTGGGGTGATACCATAGATGAGGATTCTCTCCCTCTTTCTTGCCTACCAGTTTCCCGACATCGAGCAGTTTGCGGCTTTCAGCAGGATTAGCATCGATGAGTTTCGTGCCCCATGCATCATAGCCCGCGCCATTTAAGATAACGTAATCGGCCTGTGCCATGGCTCGCGCGTCATCATTGGTGCTCTCGTAGTCGTGTGGGTCGCCACTTGGCGAGCTGACCAGGCTCTTCACCGAAGCATGCTTCCCACCCAGTTGCATAGCGAGACTGCCCCAGAAATTTTCGCCTGCAACCACGTTGAGCACCTTCGCGCCACCTGTGCTTGTGGCCTGGATTCCACTGCCGCAGGCCGTCAGGGGAAGCAGCAGACCGAGTAACAGCACGATGCCAAAGACAACCTGGTGCTGACGCCAATCTCCGTTTCCGCGAAGCAGTGTGCGTTCTCCCCTCATCGCATTCTCCATGCGTGACATAGATCCTCCATCATCAAGATAGTTTTGTTTATTGTTTAATGATATTTAGTATCATTAATATGTGGGACACTGTATCATTATTGCGCGCCACTGTCAAGGGCCAATACGTAGTGGAAGTACCTTCTTGGGAAAATTACGCTCGTATCATATGAACATCTATTCAAATAAGTACATGATAACGAGAATCTCCTCGTCTTGCTGCTCGGATAGCGTACAGGCTTCTTGTTCTGTATTATTGAAAAAGCTCTTGCAATGCGGTGAAAATTTCTGGTAACACGGAAGAAGGAGAACGCTCATGGTTGGCGAGGCACCTATGAGTCACTGTCAAGTCAAAAACAATGTCTGCTCCGAACGGTTCGTCATGGGGACAAGACCGATGCAACCATGATCCTCACAGCGCTGGGAGTGGACTTGGAAGGATGCAGAGAGTGCTCGCCTTGCGGGCTGGTGCAGAGGAAAGCAAAGATGGCTGGAGTTGCCTCTTACAAGATGTGCGCACCCGTGGAGGGAGGGAGGTTGACCCGATTCGCACAACGAACGCCATTGAGAGCTTCCTGCGCAATGTGCGACAGCGTACTGACCAGATGGATGCGTTTACCACGGAAACCTCTTGTTTGACTAGTGTGTGGGCCGTCATGCAGGACATACGGTTGCCCAAGATCCCGGTGGGCTCGTGCATTGACCTGATAGAGGTGGGGGCCAAACAACCAGCTGGTTCGGGAGGAGGTGGCGTTTGCCAACGCTCCTGTGTAACAACGGCTCTTGTGCAATCTTTTTTCTGATCACTCGTGGTGTGCTTGGACCGTATTTTCCGATCCTCTCAGATCGTCTGGACAAAGGATGTCGGTCTTGCTTATTTGTTTACGAGTTGTCTTTACACAGAACCCGGCATGGTTTCCCTTTCTCTCCCCAAAAAGTGTTGGTTCTGTCAGAAGTGTCAGTTCTGTTAGTTCTGTTGGTTTCCTGGCTCCTCCCTCCATGAATCAATGCACCCCGCAGAACAGACAACTACCTTATCCAGCTTCTGAAGCGGTTGTGACGCTTATGACACTTTGTGACGCTTACGTGACGCTTATAAATCGGCCTGGGAAGCGGTTGTGACGCTTGGTGACGCTTTTTTGCACGAGTTTTTTAAGGAGGGAAGAATCGACGCGCTCTCTCTACTACGCCGATGTTTGCTGCTCGTAGGCTACGCACATCATCCCGAAATACGTGGGAACTTCATAAGAGAGGAATCTCCCACGAAATTCTGTGCCTTCTATGGCACCGTGCAGGCTGAGAATCTGGCCATAAGCATCGGTCGCTGCCTGCTGCACCCATGCCTGATCGAAGGTCAGCAGTCTGCCAAGATCCTGCGCCTTGACGGCTTCTACCGTTGCGGCGTCAAACTCTGCCGAGACCGGATCATAGCCATAGGGCCCATCCTTGTCGTGCGCGTGGCCCATGTCGGCGCTGGCGATAAAAGCGATGCGCCTCCCCACGGTCTCCGCGGCCTGCCGTACCACTGCGCCAAAACGTGGGAAGAGATCCCAGGGCATCTTTCCACGATCAGAACAGGCAACCACAACCCTGGGCTGTGGATGAAACAGACCCCCAAGGAACCACAGCGGAACGGTCACTCCCCAGTCCAGTTCCTGGGAAAATGAGGGATCATCAGGCACAGCGTATCCTATACGCGAAACAGGCACATCCAGGGATCGCGCCGTCTCTACCATGGCCGCATTGAGCTCCTGATCCGCTTCAAGCTCGAGGGTAACAGCATTTCCTCCGACGCTGCTTCCGGGTATGCTGGGAGACAGTTCTCCTCGCAGACGACGATTGTTGAGCAACGAGAAGCACCCATCGACCCGATGACCATGAGGCGTCATCACCACGACCGTTTCGGGTCTGGCCGCCGCCATACAGCGCTCCAACTCCTCCATCGAGGCGCGCGTTGTCAGCGCTTTCTGTCCTGCTTCACCGGCAAGGACTGGAATAATGTAGCTACCATGTGGGGCTATGCAGGCAAATACAAGGCCGCTCATTGTTGTCTTTCCTCTTTCCTGGTACATCAGACACGTTGAAAAATCGGCAACACTGCCGCACACCGCCTCCGCCCACATACCATCGCCATTGTACTCCAATCTGCATCTTTTTCGCCAGCGCCACTCGCCTGCCCTCCTGGCTGTATGAATACCTGTCCGTGCAAATCTGCATTTTTCCGTGTTAAGATTTCGATCGCTCCTCCTTACATTTCTTGTCAAAAACGCAGAAATACCTTTCTTATCTCATTCATTCTCATACGTCTTTTCCCTACAATTAGAAAGAGAGATATCAATAATAGCAGTATCTGTCCGGGCACAATTTACCTGACGTGCCCAACGCCGCAAAGGAGCATCATAATCACCATGAACATGCAGTATTCTTCCAAACAGCAATTACGTGAACAACTCGTTCGCACTTCGGGGCAGGCCCCTCTCACCCTGACACCGACCTCTCAGAGCATCATGACCTCCCCCACGCTTGCCATCCATGAAGCGGTCGCCAGCCGCCGGGCCGCTGGTCATGACACGCTGCATCTCGGCTTTGGAGAGGCATCGTTCCCCCTGCACCCCCTGCTCAAAACAGCTCTCGCCGAGGCCGCGCCCCACACGGGCTACGCGCCCGTCGCAGGTATTCCAGCGCTCCGCCAGGCCATCGCGGCCTATCTAACCAGCAAACGTCAGATACCCTTCACCAGCGATCAAATCATCGTAGGTCCAGGGAGTAAAGCGCTACTTTTCACCCTGCTGCAGGTACTTGATGGGGACATACTGCTGCCTCTCCCTTCCTGGGTCAGCTATGCCCCCATGGCGCATCTCGCAGGCAAGCGCGTCATCGGTGTGCAGGCCGATCCCCACGATCATCATCGCCTGAATCCCGATAGGCTTTCCCAGGCAGTAAGCCAGGCCCGCCAGGAGGGGGCCCATCCGCGCATTTTGCTGGTGAACTCCCCTCATAATCCCACCGGGAGCATGTTTGACCATGCTACGCTGGAAGCTCTCGCTTGCTGGGCTCGCGACAATGGAATCACGCTCATCAGTGACGAAATTTATGCCGAACTGGCCCATGGTTGGCGTGAACATATCTCACCAGCCCGCTTCTATCCTGAGGGAACGATTATCACCGGAGGTCTCTCCAAAGCTTTTGCTGCTGGTGGCTGGCGTCTCGGCTTCGCGGCGCTTCCATCAACGGAGGCTGGTGCCAGAGCCATGGTCGCCCTGTGCGCACTGGCCAGCGAAATCTGGTCTGCCGCCTCTACACCCGTCCAGGAAGCTGCTACGGTGGCTTTCTCGCAACACGAGGCTATCGAATCCTCTGTGCAGCGTTCTGCCCATGTGTATGGTTACGTCACCGACCAACTCTATCAGACGCTAAGGCAGTTAGACGTGTTGTGTCCTCGTCCGGCAGGTGGCTTCTACCTGTATCCCGATTTCTCGCCATGGCGTTCAGTGCTTCGATCTCGCGGCGTCGAAACCAGCCAGGACCTGGCGCATTACCTGCTCGCCGAATGGGATACCGCAACGCTGCCGGGTACCGCCTTCCAGGAGGAACCAACCGCCCTCCGCCTGCGCCTGGCAACCAGTGCCCTCTGCGAGCCTCGACCTGCCGTCTCCGATGAAGAGCGCGAAGCCGCTCTGTTCCACCTGCTGGACCAGGAGGAAACGCTCTTCGAGCGACGTCCCGCCTTCCCGCTGCTGGAACGCGCCCAGACCTTCTGGACCGCCTTTATCCGTGATCTATAAATAATATCCCATCTTTGCTCTATCGGCGAAAAGAATGAGCTGCACCAGAGGCAAATTGATCGACATACTATCCAGAACCTACCGAAGAGGCTTGAAAGGAGCAAACGCATGCGCATTACTAAACTACGGACAACACCGGTCGCAGTACCATTCCGTACGGACGAGATCTGGGCGTTTGGCCGGCGCCGCGGCCAGGCAAGTGTGCTGCTTGAGATGGAAACCGATGAAGGGATTACCGGCTCCGGTGAAGCCGCCACCTACCCATCCACAGATATAGTGCTTGCCGTCTTCCGCAGCCTGGAGCCGCTTGTCATCGGCTCGGATCCATTCAGGATTGAGCAGTTGGCGCGACGTATTGATGTCGTAGGTACATGGCATCACGTAGGATACACGAGTCCAGCGATCTCGGCTGTTGAAATGGCCTGCTGGGACATCGTGGGCAAGGTCGCCGGACAGCCACTGGTCAACTTGTTTGGTGGCCGCTTCCGCGACGAGGTGGAGTATTTTTACTACGTAGCCAAGGCAGAGCCGCAAGCGGTTGCTGACGAAGGCCGCCGCGCTGCCGAGGCTGGTTTCTCGACCTGTTACGTCAAAGTTGGCGCGGACAACCCACAGACCGATGTGGACCGCGTTGCCGCGCTGCGTGATGGTGCTGGCCCACACATGAAAATCCGGATTGATGCTAACGAAGCGTGGTCGCCGGGCGCGGCGGTGCAAATGATCCGTAAGCTCGAACGCTATGATCTGGAGCTGGTCGAGCAGCCCGTTTCTGGCCGCAATTTATCGGAGATGGCGTACGTGCGCAGCCGTGTGGATACGCCGCTGCTTGCCAACGAGGCGTCCTGGACTCGACACCACCAGCTTGAGGTCATTCGTCACGGCGCCGCGGATGTGGTGGAAGTCGACAATCAGATGGACGGTGGCCTGGCCAATCTGCGCCGTTCGGCCGGGATGTGCGAAACCGCAGGCCTGCCAGTCATCAAGCATAGCCTTGGCGAGCTCGGTGTCGCGCTGGCCGCCGCCACGCATGCGCTGGCCGCCACCCCAAACTTCCGCTACGCGAATCAGGCCTATGGCGCTTTGCTTACTGATGATATTGTGAAAGGATTCGGTGGTTCGATAGAAAACTACACCAACGGCTGTCTGAAGGTTCCGATGGGGCCTGGACTCGGAATTGAGCTAGATCGGGATAAGATCGAACAGTACGCGAAACTGTATCGAGAAGAGGGCGACTCATTCGCGTTTCACGACCCGGATGCGCTTCGGTCTTCCCAGGCCTTGCCGAAATTCTAGCCAGGCATGTACCCCTGCTAACGCGAGGGAAGCTGCGAGCTGGTGGTGAGCACTTCGCAACCTGTTTCGGTGACGGCGACCGTGTTGGAAACAAAGGCATCGCCCAACCGCG
>JAFMRP010001326.1 GCA_017354095.1 Ktedonobacteraceae bacterium | reverse complement strand
AGCCCGCAGCAGCGAGGATCAGACCCATGACCATCACGCGTTTTGCCCCAAGGCGGGCCATGAAGGTACCGGAGAGCGAGGTAGCCAGCAGAGCACAGCCAAAGGAAGGGAGCAGAGCCACTCCCGTGAGCGAGGGCGAATAGTGTTTCACCTGTTGGAGGAACAGACTGATGACAAAAATGAAGCCTGTAAACGTAAAGGTCTGGCACAGGGCAATGACATTCGATGCAGAGAACGTCCGCTCCCGAAACATCGCCAATGGCAGCATGGGATGTCTGGTGGTCTTTTCCCTCAACAGCAACAGGAGGAAGAAGAGGAGGCTTCCTGCAGACGCCGCAAGAATCAGCGGAGACAGGATGCCCAGGCTGTTTCCCTCGATCAACGCAAACGTCAACATGCCCAGTGCGAGCATCCCTGCCACTTGTCCCAGAAGATCCAGGCTTCGTCCTCCTTGTGGAGTCGATGGCGCCATAGAACGAAGGGTGAGCAGGAAGCCCAGCACGCCAATAGGCAGATTGATCAGGAAGATACTGCGCCACCCAAATGCGTTGACGAGCACGCCTCCAAGCAGAGGACCAGAAAGAGCTCCGAAGCTGGCGACTGCTGCCCAGATGCCAATGGCTTGCGCGCGTTTCCGTGTATCCGTATAGATCGTATTTAACAGGGCGAGCGAATTGGGAACGAGCAGGGCCGCGCCAAGTCCCTGGACAGCGCGGGCGATCTGCAAGAAGAGCAGCGTTGGAGCCAAGCTACACAGGGTGGACGCCAGCGTGAAGAGGGCAAACCCGGCCAGAAAAATGGTTCTGTTGGATCGATGGTCGCCAAGGGCTCCGCCAGTCAGGAGCAAACTGGCGAAGACGAGGGCATAGCCATCCACAATCCATTGCAGTCCTGTCACATTCGCGCTCAGGTGTTCCTTGATATCGACCAGGGCTACATTGACAATGGTGACATCGAGAATGGTCATGAAGTAGCCCAGGCAGAGAGCCAGCAGGGGCATCATCGTTTGTGTTGTTTTCTGTTGCACTGTTTGTGGAGACGCTGCCGTGAGCATATCTTTCTGCGACTTCAAACGGTCCTCCCTTTCGGCTTATTGATGGCCAACGATGGGATGCGGGACATACGGCCCTTCCAGGGAAGTGACCTCTTCCTGGGTCAGGTGGACGTCCAGCGCACCGATAGCTTCCTCCAGATGAGAGATCTTCGTGGCTCCGATGATTGGCGCCGTCACTGGTTGCTTCTGTAACAGCCAGGCCAGCGCGATATGCACGCGCGGGACTCCATACTTCTCTGCCAGGTCTGCAACCCGTTGCACCACCTGTTGATCGGTTGCCGCGGTCGCATCATATTTGCTCTTCGCAATCTGATCGGTTTCGGAACGAAGGGTGTGGGCCGATGACCAGTCACGCGTCAATCTGCCGGAGGCAAGTGGACTATACGGGATCACTCCGATCTTCTCCTCGCGACAGAGTGGCAGCATCTCTCGCTCCTCTTCGCGGTAGATGAGGTTGAGGTGATCCTGCATAGATATAAAGCGGGTCCACCCATGCCGCTCGGCTGTGTAGAGAGCCTTCTGGAACTGCCAGGCAAACATGGCGGAGGCACCGATATAGCGAGCCTTGCCAGCTCGCACCACGTCATGCAGGGTTTCCATGGTTTCCTCGATGGGGGTCTGATAATCCCAGCGATGGATCTGATAGAGGTCCACGTAATCAGTTCCCAGCCGCTTGAGGCTGTGATCGATCTCACTGAGAATCGCCTTGCGCGAGAGTCCAGCACCATTGGGAGCATCGTGCATTTTGCCGTGAACCTTTGTGGCGATCACAATCTCGTCGCGCCTGGCGAAGTCCTTTAACGCGCGTCCCAGGATCTCTTCACTCTTGCCAATCGAATAGACATTCGCTGTGTCGAAGAACGTGATCCCTAACTCCAGGGCTTTCTTGATAATCGGTCGGCTGTGCTCTTCATCCAGCACCCACTTATGTGTCCAATGCTCGGCATCTCCAAATCCCATGCAGCCCAGGCAGATGCGAGATACATCCATGCCAGTATTTCCAAGTTTGGTGTATTCCATACAAATCTCCTTCTTTGTTCCCCACTTCATGACTCGCCATTGAACACCTGTTTC
>JAFMRP010000299.1 GCA_017354095.1 Ktedonobacteraceae bacterium | reverse complement strand
CAAGTAGTGGAGGGGCTGGCGGTTCAGATCCTTATTTCAGCCTTTCAAGCCGGACATGACGATGCCGCGAGTGAAATAGCGCTGCAATGCCAGGAACACAATTACGGTAGGAACGATGGCAATAGTTGCGCCGGCCAGGAGTTCGGGGAGACCACTGGTTGGTGTTTGCAAAGTCGCCAGGCCTGCTGGTAGGGTGCGCATGTTCGAATCGGTCGTAACCACCAGTGGATACAGGAAGTCGTTCCAGTAGTTCAGGAATTGGATTGTGCCCAGGGTGGCAATGGCTGGCTTTAGCATAGGCAGAACAATGCGCAGATAGATCTGAAGCTCAGATGCGCCATCGATGCGAGCGGCCTCTTCAAAGTCGCGTGGTAATCCTAACAGGTACTGGCGTATTAAGAAGATACCAAACGCGCTGGTAATGCCTGGTAAAATGAGTGCCTGATAGGTATTAAGCCAATCGAGTTGGGCCAGAAGCAAATATTGAGGGATCAACGTCACCTGCGATGGAATCATCAGCATCGCCAGAAACGACCAGAAGATGACATTGCGCAGCGGAAAGTCCATGCGCGCAAACGCATATGCTGCCGTTGTGGCGGTGAAGATCGCGACAAGCGTTCCCACCGTGGCTACGAGCAGGCTGTTGGCAAACCAGCGCAAGATGTCCGATGCCTGGAGAATATGAAGATAGTTGTTAAGCGTTGGCGCGGTCGGAATCCATTGAATCGGAAAGACGGAGACCCCCTCTCCCTGCTGGAAGGAAACGGAGATCATAGCGATAAATGGCGCCACCATCACAACAGCTATCGCGACGAGAGAGACATAGGTCGGGATGCTCCAGAGCACTTTTTTCGCCAGTCGGGCTTGCGCAAGGTGGTGCGGAGATGTTCTAGTAAACATCTTCATCTCCTCTCAGGACTCGTCTCTGTAGCAAGGATATCGCCAGGATGATCAGGAACAGAAAGAAGGCAATAGCCGAGGCATATCCCATAGAATACTGCTCAAATGCCTGTTGATACGCGTAGAATACCAGTGTAGTTGTCGCGTAAAAGGGGCCGCCGCCTGTCATCACGTAGGCTGAGTCAAAGACCTGGAAAGAGCTAATCGTAGTAAGGATGACCGCGAGCACTATCACGGGTCTGAGCAGAGGCAGAGTCACGTATCTGAAGGTATTCCAGCGGCCAGCCCCATTGATGCGGGCGGTCTCCTCCATCTCAGCCGGGATTGATTGCAAGCCAGCCAGGAAAATGAGCATATTAAAGCCAGTATGTTGCCAGATCGCCATGATAGCGACCGATGGCAGGGCGAACCTGCCATCGGCGAGCCAGTTTATGGCTGGTATGTGAAAGATCTGCAGTATTTCGTTTGCCAGACCGGCTGGTTGATACAGCCAGCGCCAGACGATAGCGACGATGGCTGTTGCGGTGACGACTGGAATGAAGTAGGCCATGCGGAAGATCTTGAGACCTGGAAGTTTCTGATTGAGCAGAACAGCTAGACCCAGGGCCAGCACGACCTCCGAGGGCACCACGATGGCGGTATACTCGACGGTGTTGCCCAGGGCACGCCAGAAGACCTGATCATGGAGCAGGTTGTTGTAATTTGTCAGTCCGATGAAATCCGGGGTGCTGATTCCGGTCCAATCAAAGAAGCCCATAATGAGGCTGCCTGCCGCGGGAAGATGCCGGAAGACCAGGAAGATGATCAGACTGGGCGCGAGGAAGGCATACGCGATCAAGATCTGCCGTCTGCGACGTGCGCGCAGGGCGTGGGCAGTGCTCTGCTTCCCCTGCGTTTGCGGGTAAAGTGTTGTATTAGAGATAAATTTCGCCATGATTTATCCTTTTGAAGGCCTATCCCTTTGCCAGTAGATTATCCGCTTTGGAGGCGGCATCATCGAGCGCCTGTTTAGGTGTTTTCTGCCTTGTAATAGCGGCCTGGATTTCGGGGATAACCAGTGGCATGATATCACGTCCGTACTTATGCTTCTGCTCACCAAAGGTCATCGGTAGCTCAGCGTCGAGGGCTTTGAGTTCAGGGTTATTTTTAAATGCCTTTGTGGCTGCCTGTTGAATGACTGGCATCTCCCCAAAAGCCTCGCAGTGACGCAGGGCTATTTCGGGCCGGGCGAGGAAGCTGAGCCACGCTGCAGCGGCTTCTTTGTTTTTCGCGTTGCCAGAGATGGCCCAACCGGCCAGCGCACCAAAGCCCCATTGCTCTTTCTGTTTGAGGACAGGCAATACCTGAACTTTGAGCGAGGGGAAATTGGTATTCGCGGCAATCAACTGATTTTGTTTGTACTGGATCGAGACTATCTGTTGCTTCTGGAAATAGGGAGATTGCGCCTGATCGCTGATTGGTGACATATAAGCTTGAGGGGACCAGCCTTTCGCGAACAGTTCTGTAATGTACGTCAGCGCCTCTACGCCCGCCTCGCTATTGAAGGTCGTGTGTTTGCCATCGGGGCTGAATGGGCGACCGCCAGCCTGGTACAGGAAGGGATAGAATGTGTCGTTGAGTGTAACGCTACCGGCATTATAGCCCCAGCCGAAGAGTGAATGTGATTTAGCCTGCTCGCAGAGTTTGCTCATGTCATCCCAGGTGGCTGGTGGTTTAGCCGGGTCCCAGCCCACCTGCTCAAGCAGCGAAGGAGTGTACAGCCAGACTGGTAGTTCCTGCCAGATTGGCAAATACCAGTGTGAGCCTTTATAAGAGACCTCTTTTGTCGAGGCCGGAACGATGCCGCTCCAGATATTTTTGGGGAGCAGGTCATCGAGGGGCGCGATAGCTTTGGCCTCGGCGAAGCGGATCATTGGGTCTGTAGTGATGTAGACCACGTCTGGTCCCTGGTGAGCAGCGATGGCGGAAAGGATTTTTGGATTGCGGTTATTGAACGGTTGTAACTGCAATTTAATCTTGATATCTGGATATTCATGCTGGAATTCCTGCACGAATTTAGCGTAAAGCTGCTCGACGCCGACGCCGAATGGATAGTACCAGACAGTTACGTCACCTTGAGGTTTGCCTCCTGATGAAGAGGAACCGCCACAGGAAGAGAGCATTCCCAGGCTCAGGGCACCAGTGCCTAAAATTTTGATCGCGTCACGTCGCGAGATCCATTTTTCTCTGCTTGTCATGGAGAATCCTTCTCTTTCTTCTTATTTCTGACTGACCTCTCTAGCTAAATGAAAAGACTATCTTTCCCCTGGAGTTCGTTCACTCATCGTCGTTGAAGCGCGAACAATGAGTTCGGGCGCGAATGACATATGTATAGGACTGGTTTCTCGTCTGTTCAGGCGCTCAATCAGGCGCTCAACAGCCACGCGCAGCATTTCCTCAAGGGGCTGGCGAATGGTGGTCAGCGGGGGTTCAGCGATCTCGGCGAGCATAATGTCGTCGAAGCCGACGATGGAGCAGGTTTCCGGGATGCGAAAGCCCAGGTCGCGCGCGCCCGCATAGGCACCGAGGGCATACATATCGTTAATGGCGATCAGAGCGGTGGGGCGGTTTTCTCGTCCCAGGATCTCCTGGGCACCTCTGCGTCCGATCTTTGCTCCTTCGATATCGCCAAAAGTACTGATGAAAGATCCCTCCCAGATCAGTTGGTGATCGAGTGCAATCCCAGCCTCCGCCAGCGCGCTGCGATAGCCTTCCAGGCGATCTATGCGGCTCACGGTGCGGATAGGGCCTGAAAGAAAGCCAATGCGGCGGTGGCCGAGAGCGATAAGATGTGCGGTTGCCAGGCGACCAGCCAGCACATTATCGATGCTAACGCTATCGACATCGAGATCGTCGGTGCTTTGAGCATGGCGGTCGAAGGCCACGACATGCAACCCGCGATTGATGGTGCCAGCCAGATGTCGCAGTGAAAGCGCTGACGAGCCAAAAATCACCCCGCGGATTCCCTGTGCCCACATCTCCTCAGCGTAGGATTGTTCGCGACCGGGATCGCGTTCGCTGTTGCCGAGCAGGATGCGATAGCCATGAGCAAGCGCGGTCTCTTCCGCCGCGCGAGCGAAGGCGCCCCAGAACGGATTAGCCACTGAAGGTACGACCAATCCAATGATTGGCGCGTGTCCAGTTTTGAGTTGGCGCGCGATCCGGCTGGGAGTATAGCCAAGCTGTGCTATTGCTTGCTGAATACGTTCGACAGTCTCCTGCCCCATGCGGTCGAGCCGACCATTGAGCACATTCGAGACGGTCGAGGGTGATACGTGGGCAAGCCGCGCAACGTCTTGAATGGTTGCCTCTTTAGCAGACTTCTTGTTTTCTTTCATAGAGTATCGTGTTACCGCATCCATTCAGGAAGGAAATCGTGTGAATTCCATCCCTTTTTCCGGATGCTTCAACTCGTGTATAGAAAATAATTTCAGTGTAACGATTTACTAAATCTTGCTAAAATTGCCAAGAAAAAACGTTGTTTATGGAGCCTTTCCTGGGGAGTGCATCGATTTAGTATAATCTTAAGTTAAGATTAATACAGAAAATCCTGGTTGTCAACCATTGTTCTCTGGTGATGCAGGATTGTTGCAAAGTCATATGTATCGTCTGTAATGGTGGGAGAAGAGAGAAACAAAGAGGTTTGCAAGCTCAGAGCGAGGGATGCCTGACCCGGCATTCCTCATCTGGAGCTTGTAAACCTCTTTTTCTGTAGCCAGCGTTAAGAAGATGTAAAGGTGTGATTGGCAGGCGACGAAACTCAAACGAGCCGGGCCCCTCAGGTAGTTCCAAGGGTTCTTCACCAGCTCCAGTGATAGCGAAGCTCTGCCTGCCAAGACGAAGGGAAGGTTTGATGGATGGTGAATGCCATGCCGAGTCCTTTGGCGATCTGCACGCTCCGATCCAGCGTCAGCTGAAATGGATGTCCATTGTCGTCCGACCATCGTTCGTGTTGTGTGATGCAGGTCTGATTCTGGTAGTACTGGTTCGAGCAAGGAGATGGCGGAGACCAGATCTGCTGGTGTTCGAAGTGGAGGATTTTGCCACTGCTCTGCTCGGTAATCGTCCCCTTGGCGATCAGGCAATAGGCCTGAGCAGGAATCGTCCACTTGACGTAGTGTTGACGACCACCACTGGAAGGAAGTGGCACCAGATTCTTGCAGGTGGCATCACCAATCCATTCACCGTTACCCGCACCGCCGACATTCTCTTTATAGTATGTGCCGTTGCCCGTCCAACCGTCAAGCATCACCCAGTCCTCCTGATGAATAAACTTTTCATAGGAGTTGGGCGGCCATTTCGCAGGATCGCCCCATGAAATGCGGCTCTCGCCTCCCGACTGCGGATTCCACGCCCACTGACCAGCGGCCTGGTCATCAGCCCAGTATTGACCAGCGCGACGCTGGGTCATGCTTGAGTAGTCATCATAGGTTGCTGATGCCGAGAAGACCGCCAACGCGCGTCCTCCACCTCTCACCATCACTCCACCAACGACCGCGCCTATGAGAACCATCAGGAAGACAGCCCAGATCGCAAATGTCCACTTTTTGCTCACCATATACGCCTCCTTCATAGAAATACATCCTGACTTACTACATCAAGAATGCCAGTGAGAGCGTACTACACAGGCAGGGCACCAGGCTGTTACGTACATCACAGTCTTTTTCAGTGAAGTGGATCGAGATCGTGTGCTAGCCTCCACTCTGCCTGGTCCATACTGCTTGTCCAGGCAAATGTGGTTCAATCCAGAACATCATCAAGCTGCCAATGATAGCGATACCGGCCAGGACTAGCCAAGGCAAGCCAGCGTGGATGGGAAAAAGGAATGTAAATAAGCCTGGAAAAATGCACCACCGAATGGCACATACGCTCTTTTATACTTGATGCAGACGATGTTGTTCGCCAGGATGAAGAGATATGCCACCCAGATCTCCTTCTTCATCTCTGGTGAAGCAATCTGCTCTCTCCATAGGAGCGGAAGATAAAAGTGAGATGCCAGTAACCTCAAACTATATATGACAATGGCACTACTCATAGCGGTATAGAGGACATGGAAGGTTTTTGAGGCATGCTTCAATCGACCTATGATAGAACTGTAGGAGGTCTCCTGTGAATTTTCGACCTGGAGTGCCGTTTTCTCGTCCCTCGAAATTATTCGTACTTTTCTGTACGGCGCTCGCTCTGCTCGTGGTGGCCGGTTGTGGTGGGCAAGCCGACACCAAACCGACACCCACCCCGTCTTCCTCGACCACTCTCAAGCTCAATATCCCTGCTCAGGCGCTCAATGCGCCCGTCACTGGTC
>JAFMRP010001325.1 GCA_017354095.1 Ktedonobacteraceae bacterium | reverse complement strand
TGGTAAGTTCTGTGTTTTCAAAAACCATCACTCTATCAATAATAACAAGCGTATGGTCATTTTTATGCCTGCTGATATGTGTAAGATGAGCTAACTGGTGGTTGGTAGGTAAGTATAGAGGGGGTGACGAGGGACAGAATACGTATACAAAAAGTCCCGCTAAATTGACTAAATAGATGTGCAGCGGTACATTTATACCGCAGTATGGTGAATTTTGATACCATCTGGCAATACGATTTTATGGGGAGTGCCAGCATCGTTATCCTTATATTTTTTGTTATGGATAGTTTGTAGATCTGGCTCGCGAGCGTTCTTTATTTAACGACAGTCTGTGTGTGCCAGGAGAAGCCTCTGCTCTTCGTCGATCGATATTTTTTGCGGCCTGGTACGTTTGTTTTCCTGGCAGATTTATACGAGGAGGCTCCATATGGCCTGGGAGATTGATCCTATGCATAGTACCGTTGAATTTTCTGTCAGACATTTAATGATCAATACGGTCAAGGGACATTTCCCTAATGTGCGTGGGACGATCCATCTTGACCCTAAGTATCCAGAGTTATCCTGGGTGAAAGCGCAGGTTGAGGCTGCCAGCATCTCGACCTTTGCTCCTCAACGCGACGCTCACCTGCGTTCAGCGGATTTTTTTGAAGTTGCCAGGTATCCTACGATTACCTTTGAGAGTACACTGATCAAGCCTGTGAGTCCAAATCGCTGTTATCTCAATGGTAACTTATCTCTGCATGGGCAGACGCGTCCTGTAACATTTGCGGTGGAGTACACAGGGCACAATCGAGATATGTATACCGATGCCTGGCGGATTGGTTTGTCGGCGGTAACGGTCATAGATCGCCGGCAATTTGGGATAACGTACAATCCAGAATACGTGGGAGGGGGGCTTATTATAGGCAATGAGGTACGTATTGAGATCCATGTAGAGGCTGTACAGTCGTAGGGCGCCACCCACAGGCAGCGCCCTACTATTAGACTGCGCTGGCGAGGGGGCGGCAGCGTTTGCAGGGGCGGTAGCCGGCGTGCTCGGCCGCATGCTCGGAGGAGAACGGCACGCGATGGCGTTCGGTGATGCGGCGTGCGTGCGAGCATGTCGGGTAGCAGTAGATGTGTGTGGTAGCGCTGCCGACATAGCGCACACCGGAGCGCACGAGACTGTCTAATTCGGCCAGATTTACTCCTTCCGCCGCCAGTATTGCGCGCTTTGCCTCACTGCCGCCCATGCTATACTGGCCAAGATTGCCATTGCTGCGCACGACGCGGTGGCAGGGAATAAGCAGCGGCACGGGGTTATGTCCCAGGGCTGAGCCAACGGCTCTGACCGCTTTGGGCCGGCCAATCTCGCGCGCGATCCAGGCGTAAGAGCGTATTTCGCCATAGGGAATGGTAAGCGCCTTCAACAGGACTGCCTGTTCGAATTCGGAGAGGTCACGCAGGTCAAAGTCTAGCGAAGCGCGTGTGTGGTTGTGAAACTGGGTGGACCAGGCGCGTGTAATAAACTCCGGAGGCTCGCTAGCGGGATAGACGCCTCGACCGAAGCGCTCTCGAAAAGCCTCTTCGAATTCGCGCGCATCGTCCAGCCGCATCACGGCAGAGACGCCCGCCGCGTTATAGGCCACAAACACTGGACCGATCGGCGAAGTCAGGCGCGTGTAGGCATCGCCTCTGCCGATCTCCATCATTACAGCTGGCAGCAGCGTTGCCGGAGCTTTCGCGGCGCCAGACGCGCGCAACTTACCCAGCAGGGCGCGTCCATCCTGTTCTTGCTGTTCCATCATCAGACGACCTCTTTCTCGTATATCTGCTGGCTAATAGCTTTACGTAATAGTGCGGTTCCACGGTGGACATTGGCTTTAATTGTGCCGACTGGCTGGTGTAAGATGGCGGCCAGTTCGGCGTAGCCAAGCCCCTCGATGTGCCTGAGGATCACAGCCGCGCGATAGCGCTGTGGCAAGGCCGCCACCAGTTGCCCTAGCATTTCGCCGGTTTCGCGTGCCTCCACCAGCATCTCCGGGCTCTGCTGTTCGTCTTCCAGCGGCTCCAGAGCATTGGTGGGGCCTGCCTGGTCAAAGGAGATGCTTGGATGGCGCTTTCTTCTGACCCGGTTCTTGAAGTTATTC
>JAFMRP010000298.1 GCA_017354095.1 Ktedonobacteraceae bacterium | reverse complement strand
GATAGCCTGTTCATCGTGGGAGGGCGTGGATGAGATGACATTTGACGCGCCGGGGATGAGAGAATCCAGGCCACGGTGCAGGCCGAACTTTTGTTTAGCCACGAGCCATTACCTCCTCAGCCAGTGCCCGGTAGGCTAGACCTCCAGGGGAGGTTGGATCATAATCCAGGATTGATTGACCGAAACTAGGGGCTTCGCTCAAGCGAACGTTCCGGTTAATGATAGTCTGGAACGCTTCTTTGGGAAAGTGATTGCGGACCTCGCGCACGATGTCGCCCGCCAGGCGTGTGCGCGGATCGAACATTGTCAGAACCACGCCAGCGATAAATAGTTCGGAGTTTAGCTTGCTTTTCACAATATTGATGGTATTGAGCAACTGGCTTAGTCCTTCCAGAGCGAGATATTCGCATTGAACGGGGATCAGCACGCCATCGGCGGCGACCAGCGCATTGATGGTAAGCAGGCCGAGAGAGGGGGGGCAATCGATAATAATGTAGTCGCAGCGTTGGCGGATGGCTTCCAGGGCCTGGCGCAGGCGATATTCGCGCGCGAGAGCGCCGACCAGTTCCACTTCGGCGGCGGCCAGGTCCACGGTGCAGGGGGCGACCACCAGTTCTCGGCGCTGCGATGGCACAATCACATCGAAGATCGAAATCTCGTCGTCCTGCTGCACAAGCACATCATAGAGTGTGTGCTCCCGCAATTTTTTGGTAACGCCTATGCCACTGGTGGTATTCGCCTGGGGGTCCATATCGACCAGCAACACCCTGCGGCCCGCGGAAGCAAGATACGTAGCAAGGTTTATCGCGGTGGTGGTTTTGCCCACCCCGCCTTTCTGATTAGCGATGGCGTATACTTTTGACACAGGTTGCTACCGTACCTTTCCTCTCTCTGTGTCAATTATGACACATTTCAGTTGCGCGTCGTACCGACATTGTAACAAAAGTCCTGGTGAGAAGCAACTCTTTAGAGAGTAAGAGACATCTCCAATTTGTTTAAGGGACAAAAGAGGTAAAAAAGAAGTAACTGGTATGATCCTCCGCATCGACTCGCCTCCTCCTCAATTGTGTTTAAAATAATACGGGGCTGACCTCTCCTTTCTGCCAATTGTGTGGCGTTTGCTGCTCCTCTGGCTATAGTGTGACGCGATTTCCTCCGGCGGGCATGGTGAAGCGCAGGAAGCCGCCGCGAGCGAGGCGGGAGCAGACAACGATCAGTGTAAAGAGAGCGAACAGGGCCAGGATGGTTGTCAACTCGTGAAACATAAACTCGCCCACACTCAGGCGGTTGGGGTCGTTGGCCAGCAGGCGCAGCAGGGCAGAGCCATGCTGAGTGCCATAGCCGCCGGTAGGCATACCCAGGGCGAGCGTAATCACCAGATCGACTCCGGTACAGATCGCGGCCATCAGCGGGCCAAGCAGGACAAAGCGTTTGCTCAAGCGTTCTCGCTTGGTGGAAGCGATGCGCCGGGTTGCCCAGGCTGGAGCGAGCAGATACTGAAGCACCAGGAAAAGCAGAGGGGCAGCGACGTACGTCCAACCAGGGAAAACGGCAGGGCTGATAAGTGAACAAAGCCGACCAAGCGTATAGATGATAACTCCTTCTATAACACCTCGCCGGTAACTAGCTTTATAAAACATGGTGATAACCTGAAAGTCGTGCTCAGGCGCCGCGTCACCAGGGCACGAGAGATTCGTTGCAGCCGGCAGCGATGGGCGATGTCGATCTCATCGAGCCCGGTGGATGTCTAGTGACAGCCGCATCCACCTTCTCCGCAGCCACATCCGCCCATTGCGGGAGCGCCTGAGTCGTCGAGACTGTAATCGTCCCTTCCCCCACGAGGCAGCGCGAAGGTTGAGATCAGACGGCGTACTTTTTCGCTATGACACTTCATACACACGACATCG
The DNA here is from genome assembly GCA_017354095.1 of Ktedonobacteraceae bacterium. Taxonomy (GTDB): domain Bacteria; phylum Chloroflexota; class Ktedonobacteria; order Ktedonobacterales; family Ktedonobacteraceae; genus Bu33. The sequence goes on along the minus strand of JAFMRP010000298.1, from coordinate 4,336 downwards.
TCAGCATGCTGATGGCTTACAATGAGTTCGAACTTAGATTTGCAGTGCGAGCAATAATACTCGTACAGTGGCATTCGACTGTCCTTTCTGCCATAATGCTCGGTCAAACTTCGTTTGACGGGTGCGCTGCCTGATGATCTTTAACAAATTATGTCTGTCTCCCACCATAATTTGTTCATGTTCATGCGGCGGCGAGTGAGGGGAGAGAAGCGAGGCCCCTGTGCTCTTATTCCGACAGTCAACGCTGCTGCGCAGCTACGTCAGGCCGTTGGATCGGTAGCACCCCGCGCCCTGCAAGGGGACACCGTCCCCTTGACCCCTGCTTTGCTTTTTTGTCGTTTCCAATTGTACTACAAACTCAGGATTATTACCAGCGAACAAGAAAAGGGCACAGGGCTTTCCCTTCCTCCCACCTCGCCGACCTCTTGTCCAGCCCGCCAACGCCGCTACCGCGGCTCCTTGAAAGTTCCGCCAGAAACGGCACTGGCGTGCCTAGCCTTCGGCTCATCTGGCGGCAAGGCTTGCGCGCTGTGCGCTCAGGCGGGCTGAGAGGAATCGCCTGCGGCGGCAAGGTGAGAGAAAGGGATTTTTCGGGGACACCCCCGGCTCTTATTCCGAGCACCAACGACGCTAGCGCGTCTTCTTGATAGACCGTCAGAAACGGTGGGCCTCTTGTCCAGACGGCCAACGACGCTTTTGCGTCTGGCTGCGCCCAGGCCGTCTGCAAGGAATCTAGCGCACCTGCGCTGCGCGCCATCTGACGGTGAGGCTTGCGCCTTCGGCTCAGGTGATCGGAAAGGAAGTACCCCCGGCAGGGACGCTGCGCTCCCTGCACCCTCGCCTTGTGCGAAAACAGTGACTATTCGGTTGAAGAGGCGCCGGGTAGTACTCCTAGAAAAGAGAGCATGGCGGCACCGGTTTTGATACCTCCAAGGAAGCGTGAGATCTCCATATTCTCATTGGGAGCGTGATTGGCTTCGTCCGCGTTGGCGTAGGGGATGTAAACAATCTGGACGCCCAGATGCTGGGTGAAGACGGAGCTGGCCATGCTCGCGCCTACGGTGGGCTCCAGCAGTGGGGCGACTCCCTGAGCGGCAATGATGCCCTGGCGCAGAGGTTCGGTAAAGGGTGAGTCCAGTGGGGTTCTCGCCGGATCTACGCCTCCGTGGCTGATGACGCTAACCGATGGAGCGTGGTGCTGGACGTGGGCTTTGACCTTCGCCAGGATATCGTCGGCAGTCTGTGCTTTGACCAGGCGCATATCACACTTAGCGATGGCCTCGTGCGGCAGGACTGTTTTCGTACCAGGGCCACCATAGCCTCCATGAATGCCGTTGATCGTCAGTGTGGGATAGGCCATCACCCGTTCAAAGTAGCCGCGTTCCTGTGGTTCGTCGAAGTGCTGTATCCCCAGTGATTGTTTGACGCGCGAGACATCGACCGGTAAGCTGGCCAGAGCCTGACGTTCCTGTCCGGTCAGGGGTTCCACGTGATCGTAAAAGCCGTCGATTGTGATTTCTCCGCGTTCATTCTTCATTGTAGCGAGCAGGTGGACCAGGGTCCACAAGGGGTTGGGGGCGATTCCTCCCCAATGGCCCGAATGGAGGTCACGATTGGCCCCGCGTGCGTGCAGTTCAATGCTCAGGAGGCCGCGCACGCCAAAGCTCATGAGGGGTCGTCCACTTTCATGCACAGGGCCATCACTCACGATCATCAGGTCGGCCTGGAGCTCGTCACGATGTGCCCGGATGAACAAGGGGGTATGCGGGCTGCCGATCTCTTCCTCGCCTTCCAGCAGCACTTTGACGTTGCAGGGCAAGGTGCTGCGGCAGGCCAGCAGGGTCTCCAGAGCCATGAGCTGAGCGAAGTGCTGGCCTTTATTATCGCCCACCCCGCGCGCGTAGATGCGGCCATCACGCACAGCGGGCTCAAAGGGCGGAGAGGTCCATGCCTCCACGGGATCAGGTGGTTGAACGTCGTAGTGTCCATAGAGCAGGACTGTGGGCGCGTCAGGGCGGACGTGGTACTCGCCGAACACCATCGGGCAGCCGCCAGTGGGCATAACGCGTACTGACAGGCCCATGTGACGCATCTCTTCCGCGATATATTCGGCGACTGCATCGATCCCCTCGCCATAGGCGCTGATGCTCGGGCGGCGCAGATACTCGATCAGACGCGCTAAAAATTGCTGGGAGTGCGTATCGATGTAGGAGAAGACGGGATTCAGATCAGGGGCAGACGGGGTTTGCATCAAAGACGTTCCTTCCTATGCCTGGTGTGTGAGTGTTGCTGTTCCCTGAAAGCTGCCGGTTGGCCGGCGCGACCGGCACCGCCGAGAGAGTGCCTATTCAGCGTGATGGCGAAGAGGCGCTCGCGATTGTTTGATAAGGCTGTTACGGCGTTTGGATTCCTGCCGGCGTGCACGGCTCGCACGCGTGGGCCGGGTCGCGATGCGCGGAGCGCGCTTGCGCTGTCGCTGCTGAAGTCGTCGGGCCATACGCTCGAAGGCCATCTCTCGATTGGCGGATTGCGAGCGCCGTTCGGTGGCGGTGACCGTCAGGCCTGTTGGGCGATGGACCAGGCGCACACCGGTCTGTGTTTTGTTGCGATGCTGGCCTCCGGGCCCGCTGGCAACCAGGAACGTCGCATCACAGTCGTGCTCCAGGGCCGCACGATCAGTTGGATAATGGTCGTTCATGGTATCTGGTTTTGTAGCTGGTTCTGATTCCGCATAATCTTATTATGGCACATTCATTTGTGTCGGGGTCCCTCGGCACTGGCAGAAATTTTCTCGCTGTCGTCAATGTGGGAGCCTGTTGTCAGACGTGGACCTCATCCGTTAAGATGATAGGGAATCGGGAAACGCTCTACATCCATAGATATTGAGATGGCCAGCCCATTGCGTGCCAAGTTGAACAGGATTGAATAGGGAAAAGATATGGCTCTTACGATAGGAATTGTTGGTTTGCCACAGAGCGGCAAGACGACGTTATTTAACGCGCTTACGAAGGCGGGCGCGCCTGTGAGTGGCTACGCCACCAGCACTGTCCAGGCGAATATGGCCGTAGTGCAGGTGCCAGATGCGCGCCTTCAGCCGCTGGCAGATATTTTTCAACCTAAAAAGGTGACCCATGCTACCGTCGAGTTCGTCGACGTGGCGGGCATGGGCCAGGCCTCGCAAGTCGTGAAAGAAAAACGTGAAGGTCTGAGCGCGGAATTTCTGGGGCACATTCGTAACGCTGATGCCCTGGCCATTGTTCTGCGCAGCTTCAGTAATGACAATGTGCCGCACATCAACGACACCATTGATCCCAATCGGGACCTGGATACCATCAACGCGGAACTGGCGCTGACGGATCTTTCGACGGTCGAGCGGCGCATGGAGCGTACGAAACGCGCGGCGAAGTCGGGGGATAAAAAGTACCAGTTGGAGATAGATCTGCTGGCACGGTTACAAGAAGCGCTAAACGAATTGACGCTGGCCAGCCAGCTTGAATATTCGCAGCAGGAGCATGACATTCTGCAAGAGCTCTTCCTGCTCACCATGAAGCCGCGCATGTATGTATTGAATGTGAGCGAGGATATACTGGGTGAGGCGAACGAGGCGCTGGACAAGCTCCACGCTGGCGACGCGCTGGCGACGGAGCAGCTGGAAGGTGAATTGCGAGATATCGTTACAGTGGCAAAGCGAGCAATAGACGAGGGAGCCGAAGTGGTCGCGGTCTCGGCACGCCTGGAGGCGGAACTGGTGGAGCTGCCCGAGGAGGACGCGCAGGAGTACCTGGAATCGCTGGGCCTGCCACGGCTGGGTGCCGACCGCGTCATCCAGGTTGGCTATCGCTTGCTCAATCTGATTACCTTCCTGACGGCGGGCGAGGATGAGGTGAGGGCCTGGACCGTGACACGGGGCTCGAAGGCGCCCGAAGCCGCAGGCAAAATCCACTCGGACATTGAGCGTGGCTTCATCCGGGCCGAAGTAACGCACTTTGATGACTTTATGGAGTGTGGCTCCTTCGCGGCGGCGGCCAAGAAGGGTGTGCAGCGCCTGGAGGGCAAAGACTATATCATCAAGGATGGAGATATCGCGCATTTCCGCTTTAACGTGGGCCGCTAAAAGGGCGGGGGAAGTCGTTAAAGTGGGCGGTCGTATTGTTTGACAAGCTTGTCGACCAGGTTGCCGATTTCGTGGAACAGGTTGTGTTGATAGTCGAGCATTTTGGCCTGGTTCAGGTCAAATTCGCGATTGCCTGCATCCTTCTGGGCGTTGGCTTCAAATTGCCTAGAGAGTTGAAGTGAGCGATCGCCCCGCTTATGGAGATGTTCCGCAAGCTGGTTC
>JAFMRP010001324.1 GCA_017354095.1 Ktedonobacteraceae bacterium | reverse complement strand
ATGGCGCTGGAGGAGCACCAGGCCATCATGCTTATCCCTGATCACGTCGTTTCCTGGGGGCCGGCTATACCATAACGTCGTTGTACTTTCAGGCTGCCTGTGCTATCATACGCGCTTGATGAGCACACAGATTGAGTATTTTGAGCGGCTCGTCGCCGCTTTTATTCGTGGACGGCTGCCGCTGGACCAGCGGTATGTGGCGTTGTTCAATAAGCTGCTGGACGAATTGTCGTTCGCAGAGGTACAGGTCCTCATTCAGCTTGCCCAGGCTCAGGAGCTGCGCCTGCATCGCTTCAAGCGCACCATGGAACTGCCGCGTGTGCGCAAAGTGCTGGGCATCTTGCGGGGTCTGCAACCGCGTAACCTGCTTGATATTGGCAGCGGGCGCGGCGCTTTTTTATGGCCGCTGCTGGATAGCTTTCCCTCTTTGCCGGTGACCTGCGTTGATGTGCTGGATTATCGCATCGCGGATATCCAGGCCGTGCAGCGCGGCGGGGTTGAGCAGTTGAGCGCGCTGCAGGCTGATGTTACAGCGCTGCCATTCGGTGAACGCGCTTTTGACATGGTGACCATGCTGGAAGTGCTGGAGCATGTGCCCGATACGCGCCGCGCGCTGGCGGAGATCTGCCGGGTGGCCAGCAGGTTTGTTATCCTGTCGGTGCCATCGAAAGAGGATGATAACCCTGAGCATATTCATCTCTTCGACCAGCGGCGCCTGCGAAACCTGCTGGAGGAGCAGGGTATACGGCGTGTGAGCTTCGATTACGTATCCAATCACATGATTGTCGTGGCGCGGATAGAGCAAGGATAGGGCCATGCAGAAAATCTTTAAATACCCCCGAACGTATCACCTGGAGGGCTCAGGCATCCAGCGTGGCGATGAGGATCTCTCGGTTATTCCTGTGCGCAGCCTGGCGGGACGGCACGTGGTTGTCGAGGAGAAGATGGATGGCGCGAACAGTGCTATAAGCTTTAGTGATGATGGGCAGTTGTTGCTGCAGAGCAGGGGGCATTATCTGACTGGCGGGCCGCGCGAGAAGCAGTTTCATCTTTTTAAGACCTGGGCCTATCGCTATGCCGGAGAGCTGTGGGAGGTGTTGGGCGAGCGCTACATTTTGTATGGTGAATGGTTGTACGCCAAGCATACCGTTTTTTATACCGACCTGCCGCACTATTTCATGGAATTTGATATTTATGACAAAGAGATGGATATCTTTCTCAGCACCGAGCGGCGGCGGGCTTTTCTGGCGGCGCTGCCCTTTGTCATCTCGGTGAAAGTGCTGTATGAAGGGTGGGTGAGCAGCGCACAGGAACTTATTGATATGATCGGGCCGTCACATTTTATCAGCGAGGGGCACCTGGACCGGCTGCGCGAGCGCTGCCAGGAAAAGGGGTTGGATGCCACTCAGGCGCTGAAGGAGACCGATGCGAGTATCCTCATGGAGGGGTTGTATCTGAAGATAGAAGAGGATGGTAGAGTGCAAGAGCGCTATAAATATGTGCGCGCAAGTTTTCTGCAGACTGTTTTTGATTCTGAGAGCCACTGGATGGACCGGCCGCTGTTGCCGAATTGTCTCAAGGCGGGCGTCACGCTATTTTAACGCGAAGGCGTGTGGAAGAAGGTAGAGCCATGCAGCGCGATGACACAAGTTCGTGGAGTTTTCCCTTTTGTCCAACACCCCCGCACTGGCGGTTGGATTGGGATGGTATTCAGCGCCAATTTAGCTGGATACGCGCTATGGCTGGTGTAGAGCAAGATCCATTCTATCATGCCGAGGGCGATGTGCTGGTTCATACGGGTATGGTGGTGGCGGAACTGGTGCGGCTGGACGCGTGGAGAGCGTTAGAACCACAGGAACGGATGCAGGTCTTTGCTGCCGCGCTGCTGCACGATGTCGCCAAGCCGTATTGTACGCGTGTCGAGGAAAATGGGCGTATCAGTTCGCGTGGTCATGCTCGTAGGGGAGAGCATATAGCACGGCGTATATTATGGAGCGGCGATGAACTGGAGGGTCCGGTGCCGTTTGAGCTAAGGGAGCAGATCGTCAGGTTAGTGCGCTTTCATGGACTGCCGCTGCATTTTCTGGACAGGCTGCAGCCGGAGCGGGCGGTCATCGCGGCGAGTATGAG
>JAFMRP010000297.1 GCA_017354095.1 Ktedonobacteraceae bacterium | reverse complement strand
GGTTCTGATGCAGGGCTTTGCATGTCCACAGGGGCAGGTTGAGCCAGTTCTGTTCTTTCCTGCAGGGCAGGTTGGGGTGCTGGAGGGGCAGGATAGCCGCCTGAATTTGCTGTCCCCTGTACTCCTGATGGCATGCCATACATACCGGGACCAACCTGGCGGATGTCGGAGGCCAGGGAGCCGCGCGCGCCTGAGATGAGTGTTCTGGGTGGTCTAGCCGTAAACTCTCCGGATGGCGTCTCACCCGTTCTGAAAGGTGGAGGTGGTGTTGAATTTCTCTCGACCTGGGGAGAGCCGGACGGCATAGCCATGCCACTATTCTGGGGGTTGCCGCTCATGGCGGGCCTGCCATTATAGACAGTGGGAGCGTCAAATCCGGGATCTTCATAGAGATCCGCCGGAGACATATCCTGCCGTGCCGGAGTGGCATTGGGATCTGGTGTATCTGAAGAGCCAGAGCGTCTTGTCGTCTCCTCAGGTGAAGGCTGGATATTGTTTTGTGATTGCTCGTCGAGCAGGGCATGGGAGTGATTCTGCTGTTGGCCAGTTGGTGAAGCAGGTTCATTCTCAAAGGGATTGGGCAAATCATTGGATAGATTGGCGTCAAACGGCGTGGGCAGTTCCTCCATCGCTTGCTGCCCAGGGATGGGTGTTGCCGGTCCCATGGCTGGCATGTGCTGCTGAGGCGGCGTGGGCGGGCCTGCAATGGGTGTGTCGGGCAGCGGTGACGTGGGTACATTCGCGATCGAGGCTTGCTGTTGATGCAGTGCCGACTGGTTCGCGACGGGCATGTGCTGCTGAGGCGGCGTGGGTGGACCTGCAACCGGCAGATCTGGTTGTGCAGGCGCTGGTGGTTGGGCAGCGGGCAGATCTGGTTGTGTGGGCGTCAGTGGCTTCGGGTCTGGTGGTGTGGTAGACGCGCGCACGACGGGCAGGCGTGGGTCGGTTGATTCTTGCTCTTCAGCGGGTGTATCTGCCTGTGCAGGTGGGGCAGGTTGAGCTGTTGAGGTGGCAACAGCCGGCAATTTAGGGTTGGTGATATGAGTGATGAGTGGTTGAGGGGCACCGGGTGTGGGTGCCTTATATTGTGTCACGCGTTCCAGGGAGGAGCGTGGAATAGTGGGGTCCTGAAGTTCGGCGGCGCGCCTGGGCGAAGAGATGGGGACAGCAGTGGAGGAGAGCGCCATTTCCCGTACAATGCTCGTGAAAACGGAGATAAACTCATCCACATTCTGGAAACGGCGGTCCACATCGCGCTGCATAGCGCGCATAACCAGGCGATCAAGGTTGTGAGGGATACCGGGAATAAAGAGGCGCGGGGGAGGAATGGGTTCCAGCAAGCAATTGCGCACAATGGTCTGGTATTCCTCACCAGAGAAAGGCAGGCGGCCAGTGAGCATCTCGAAGAGCATGACGCCCATCGAGTAGATGTCGGAGCGGGCGTCTGGCTGGCGATCGAGCAGGACCTCTGGGGCCAGGTAAGCAGGTGAACCCATAAAGGAGCCATCGATGCTAAGCAGGTGGCTGGGTGTACGTTCGGGTTCAATCGAGCTGACAGCGCGAGGTGTGATATCCTCCATATCGCGCAGGCAAAGGATTTGCGCGAGGCCGAGGCCGATGATCTGCATGACGTTTGTGCCATCCAGGAGGACGTTATTGGGGTCAAAGAACTGGTAGATGATGCCCTGGCTATGCAGATGTTTGAAGGCATCAGCGATGGGAGCGAGCAGTTCCAGGGCCAGGGCAGGGGAGCAGCGGCCATGCTGCTGCAGGTAGGATTTGAGCGTCTCGCCACGCATATCGGGAGTGAAGAGGTAAGGATATCCCTCGTACTCGCCATAGCCATAGATTGGGAGAAGCAGAGGATGGCGTACCTTATCTTGCTGGGCGGCGACGCGTTTAAAGCGCTCAAGAAAGCGCGTACGAATAGAGGGAGAGAAAGATGGCGGTATATGTATAACGGTGACGGTGAGTTCAGTAATCAGGCAGAGATCTTGCGCGCGCGCATGATACACCGCTGTGAGGGGTCCGCGGCCTAGCAGTTCTTCCAGACGATATCCATTTATTATTCTGCCCAGGAGTAGGTCAGAGGGTTGATCCATGAGAAGAGTGATCCTTTCCTGAAACGGGCCATATTATGGAAACTCTTGCGAGTGAATAATAACATATTGAGAGCGGGCCATAACATACAATGATAGATAGTAACAGTATGAGGGTAACGGGCGTTCCAGGGTAGGGGGAGGGAGGGACAAAATGGGGGATGATTGCCGCCAGAGTTTTTTCATTATTACTGTCATTGCTGGATAGACTACCCTGGTAATTTTTCACATTTCACCCCCCTTTTTATCTAAACACTTGTGTATCATATTATCACTTGTGTATCATATACATATGATCTGGCAAAACAGGAGATCGGGGCTCACCCAGTGAAAGGAGAAGGAGCACTCTTGGCAACCACATTAAGAAATATGAATAGGTCTATTAGTGAAAGGTCATTATACGAGAGGATGGTGAATATCCGTGACATACGGTGGGACAGCGAGCAACACACCATTCTGGTTGGGGATATTACCATCTCGCTGACGCCGACCGAGTATCGTCTGCTTTTTCCGTTGCGGGGGGGTATGCCAGTCACATATGCGGACCTGGCGATGCTAGCCTACAACTATACAGTGGACGAAAAAGTGCGCACCATGATGGATAAGCATATTGATCGCATTCGTGGGAAGCTGCGCGGCTCCGGCGTTTATGTTTACTGTGTATTAGGTTACGGTTACATGTTGCTACCTGAGCAGCAGGCGCAAGACGTTGCCGTCTAGCGCGTCCGGGTGATAGTAAGCGAGCAGCCATTACTTACCTCTATATTGAAGCGTATGGGATTCCTGGCAGGCCCATGCGATGTCAAGCATGTTTGAACAGTACAAATCCGTCGGTATGAGTAGTATTGCGTCCATTGATACGAACAAGGAGCCGTAGGAGCCATTTGTGGCGCAGCGGCAGGTTCTGGCGGAGCGCTTCCGCCATAATGGGATAGAATTCGGCAACCTCCCAGCCATGTTCGGAGAAAAAGGCGCAGCCATTGGGGGGAGCGAAGCGCAGGTGCGCGAACTCGGGTACAGCCTGATTCCATTTGCCGCCCTGGCTTTGCAGGCTTAACGGGGTAACCAGTTCGGCCAGCCACCAGCCTATATTATCCAGCGCATGTAAATCGGCAGCCAGCGATTCGACCTGTTCCTCAGAGAGATAGATAAGCAATCCTTCAGTAATCACCAGAGCTTTTTGTGTTTGAGTGCATATTTCGGAGAGGAAAGAGCGTCGAGCCTCAGCATCCAGTATATCCAATGGGAAGCGTTCCAGCTGGCAATTCGCCTGTGCATCCTGCAATTTTTCTGTTTTATACGAGAGCACTTCGGGCAGATCGACCTCGACCCAGCGCAGAGAAGGGGGGAGGGAGAGGCGATATGGTCGTGTATCCAGGCCGGCGGCCAGATTGATAATGGTATCGAGCTGTTCCTCGGCCAGGAGCCGCATAATCAGTTCATCATAGAGGTGAGTGCGTAACCCGATGGCGCGTACTTCCCGTGCATCGTGCATATAGGCGTGGACCAGTTCCTCGCCCCGTGTGCCCGCGAGCAAGCGGGCGAGAGGATCCTGTACAAGAGATTGGGGATGGTCACTTTCCAGGGCGCGTTGAAACGCGATAAAGCGGGCCATATCCAGCGTATTTTCGATCATTGTTTCGGACATCGGGTCTCTCTCTACGTCACATAAGTATTATTTCCACAGTGGCCAGTGCAGCCAGCCAACGGAGAAAGCCAGGTACACCACAGCGGCGATAACGAGCACGAAAATGAGAAAGCCCTGTCTTGCCTGCGCGGAGGTGGTGGTTAGTATGGGGCCCTGGGAAGTATGGTTAAAGCCTTTGGTGAAGATGAGCAGGCCTTTACGTTTGAAGCCCCAGAGCGAGACGATATCACCCAGCGACATGTTGACGCCAGTAAAATGGCCTTCGATGCGAATATCGCGCTGAGCGCCGTTGCCTGAGCGAATGCGCGCGGTTGTCACGCGGATTTTATCTTTGTCGGGCTGCATTGGCACGTTAGGCAGCGACCAGAAGATATCCAGGAAGATACGGCCAATGGAGCCAGCGATGCCGGGCTGGGGAGGTTCCTCCTGGGCCTGGATCTGAATAACGGTGCCCTCGACATCGGGAGCGCGCTGCAGGCCAAGCATAGCCAGGAAGGAATTACTGGGACGCCAGAGGGGAGTGTCTGACGGGCTGTTAGCAGTCTCATTAGTAGCATGCTGAGACGCGTTATCGTCGTCGAAGGCATCCTGAGAGACGAAGCCGGAGAAGGGATTGGGGGGAATGCCGGGATTATCGTCGGCATCGGAGAAGGAATCGCGCCGGGAGGAGCGGCGTGATGACTGGCTGCCGGTGGCATCGACGTAGATCACAGGCAAGGATGGGGAGGTACTTTCGGAGGGGATCGCGTTATCCACATTGATCGTAATGGGGCCCTGCGCCACCTGTAAAGGGTAGCCACAGTTGGGACAAACAGAGGACTGATCTGGATGTAGAATGCGAAAGCCACAATCAGGACACTTGACGACTGGCATAGATCAGGCGACCTCTCAATCTGGTGCTTCCAGAGAAACGCTACAGTAATTCTAAACGCTACTAGCGTAGTACACAGCGGACAATTGCGCCAGGGGGAAGGAGGGAAAGATTTGCGCCTTCCCCTGGCCTGGACGTTTACGGGATAGCTCTTTGAAGTGGCGTAAATCCAACATTGATCATAGTGTTGGCCAGCGAGTTGGGGCTAAGGATGCCACAGAAGATCGAGATGCAGGAGACAACGGCCCAGCGTTTCTGCATTCTCAGGGCGAACGCCTCTTGCCGATCCAACATCTCATGTTGGACGTCGCGTCTGATCTGTTCCGCGACAGCTTTAGCCGCTTCAGTAAACTCCAATTTGAAGTTGTCCGCGAACATGGTCCAGTAGGTTGTAATCACCTCTTTCACTTCATCCGTTATGTCTTTATCATGCAGAATCTTTTGCACATCCATGTTGTCACGTAAATACTCAACAAAATCGCGTAATTTTTCCGCCAGTTCTTCTGGATCGGATGCATTGAGTATCTCTTGAGCCCTATCAGTAGCGACTGTCACTTTATCGCCCTTCAGGAACGTAGCCATGTCTTCACGCAACGCCGCCAGCACTGTTGAATCATCGCGCCCTATCGATGCGATTAACTTATCGGCCACATCCACGCTCGCCCTTTTCGATTCCTGAAGATTTTTCAGGAGCATCTTCATGGCTGCTTCGTTGTGTACCACACCGGAGATGAAATCCTTTTCGGTGGCGTTCAATGCTCGTATCACAGCTACCTGGCCCGCATGACCCAGCATCTTTTGATACTTATTGTAGACGGCGTATTCTGATCCCTTCAGATCCTCAACGTGTTCGAGCAGGCGGTTGGATTCAGCGTCGACCACTCCAAACAGGCGCACTATGTCAAACTCTTTTCCCGTCGCCGCTTCTATCAGTGTTTGCCTGTAGCGTTCCGCGAAGGGCGTTTCGGCACCATCGCCTCCCAGAGGCCGCCAGGATGAGGGTCTATCTCTTCCTCGCCCACTGCCCGAGCCCGCTGAACCGCCATCACCTCCTGGTGGCAGGCCTCCTGATGGTGGGCCACCAGGAGGCCTGCCACCAGCATCGCTGCCAGTGGCCTGGTCACGCTCCTGAGCATCTCCATACCCAAGAGCGCTATATTTCTGTTCTTCTATTTTTTTCTGTTCGATTGCGTGGCGTCGATTTTCCGCAGCGGTATCCAGAGCATGTTTAGCGGTTGTCTCAGCTTCAGAATGTGCTTCGCCTTCTACATAATTTTTTCCATGTTGTCGTAGGGCTTCTCTATATTCCAGCTCAGCTTTATCCGCTTCCAGTTCTGCCTTATTTTTAGAGCATTTTGCTGCAGCATGCTCTGCTCTACCAGCTTGACTTTCAAAATCACCTGCCTGCCGAGGATGAAGCACTTTCTCCTTCCTCAAGGAAACGGCGGTTTGCTCCAGGGTAGTGACGGCATTATCATAGTGTTTAATTGCCTTCTCCAGCTGATTTCTGACCTCTTGCTCTAATTTTCTCTGATCATCGAGAGATAGGTCCTTTTGCTCCGCCAACGCCTTGTAATGCCGAGAGGCATGGTCATGATATTTTGCTGCTCGGAATGACAGCCATCCAGA
>JAFMRP010001323.1 GCA_017354095.1 Ktedonobacteraceae bacterium | reverse complement strand
TTAAACTAATAAAAACCCTACAATTGCTCTTGTGCCCACGGGAAATAGAGCCCCATTGGCGTTAACTTGCGTGGGGTGCAGGGGGCTGTGCCCCCAATTACCTATTCCCCCTGCAGGCCGCCGCAGGCGGCTTGCAGGGGCCGGCTCGCTTACTCCTGTGAAATCTCATTCCTCCGATGATTGCTGTATTCCTGGAAGCCCGGGCTATATGGATTCTCTTCACTGCTGCCCTGCCAGGAGCCAGGCGGCGTCATAGGTATGTTCCCCGGTACCTGGGAAGCCCTTGGTTGAGGCGCGCCCGGAAAAGGCGCCTGCTCAGGCTGCTGACCAGGAGGCACCTGGGTAACATATGGGGGATATATCGGTCGCGGTGTCCTCAGGCTCATATTGATGATCTGCTGTGCCTGCTGCATCACACGCTCCCGTTCGCGAGTGCGCCGGATGTAGAAGAAGAGCCCACCCAGCCCAACCAGCGGCACTACTACCAGTAGCAGTCCAACCACCAGCAGCATCGACCCACTGCTATCCTCTGTCACTACCGGAGGCGCGACGACCTGCGTTGGCTTCGGCGTGGGCGTTGCTGTAGCCGTTGTCTTGATGGTTGGCGGCAGGTGCAGCGATACATGCCACTGGCTCTCCAGGTGCTCCGTGTCTACACCGAGCGTCTGACCCAGGTCTTGATCAAAGCTGTTGAATGGCTGGTCCAGGGCTCTGATTAACATGGACATCCTGGCCTTACCAAATGTCCTGTACATGTAGTCCATTAGTTTCCAGCTCTGCGCATAAGCCAGGTCTGCTTTGTCGGCGTTGGAGGGATAGGATCTGCTGAATGTGCTCAAAGGCAGCAGCGCGTTTTTATCAACCGCCTGCTTGAATCTGTACTCCAGCTCCGGCTCACTGCCCAGTTCGTTATAGACTGCCAGCCCCTCGTCAAACCAGATTGGTACGTCAATGCCATCCTCGATTAATTGGTGGAAAACAAGATGCGTCATCTCATGCGGCATGACGCCCGTTAATCCCTCATCTTCTGGTGAGTTGATCACAAAGATGGCGACATTGTAGTTAGGCAAGGTCAATCCACCCGTCCACTCTTCTGTATCGGATGGCAGCGCGCTGCGAAAATCTTCATCCGATTGGTACAACCACATCTTGGTTGGATGCTTTAAATCCCCGCCAAGATTGCTGGCGATGTGGGTGAGTGCATCCCTGGCTTTATTCATCACAGTCTGGCCAAAGCTGGCCGTCTGCTGATACCAGTTGATCTGCAGCATACCGTTATCCAGGTGCTGCCAGCTGAAACGGCTATCCGCAACGGTCAGCGACTGCGTCGAGCCGCTATGGCTATTGTTCCCGTTGTCCTGGATCATCCAGTGATAGCTGATCTGTCCGCCGGGCGCGACATAACTACTGCCTCCAGTGGTGTTCAGGTGATATTTCAATGTGACCGTTTTCGCCGGCGATCCGGCCAGCACCGGGTAAGAGTTCCTATAGGCTTGACTACTCCCAAATTGCACGTAAAGAATGGCCGATCTGATGGTATACATGAAATCGCTGGCCGTTACCTGGAAATCAATTCCTTTCGGAAATGTTACCTTGGCAGTCTGCGCGCTGATGCTGATAGGATCGGCATGGGCTACCTGAGAAGCCGCACGAGCCGGGGATGCCGCGCAGAAAAAACAGATGAGCACGAGCGATAGAAGCAGTGATGCGCAGCTCAACATGCGCAGATGCCGCGAAAACATAGCTAAAAAAGTCCTCTCAGAGGTGAATTACATGTAGCTCTCATTGTACGCGATTTAAAGAAGAGTTTCCTGAAACATGGTACGAATGGTGATAATTTTGCGACCCCTCCTCCTGGTAATACAGCCATATATATCAATCATTATACATGATTTGCTGACGTTCTTCCTTATATGTCGCAATATGTCGCACGAAATATGACCCGGACGGGTGAGTGTGTTATTGTGTTTCATCCTGTGCGTTCACTAAGACAGAAGATTTGTACTGAATTTGTCTATAACTTGTTTCACAAATCGGGATCCCTCAAAGACCTTTTTGTCGCTTGCGACGAGGAGGCGAGGGCGTTAGCCCTTTTGACCTCTACTTTTACGCGCCTGCGGCGCTGTTTGAG
>JAFMRP010000296.1 GCA_017354095.1 Ktedonobacteraceae bacterium | reverse complement strand
CCTGCAGGGGGAACTCATTCAACGAGGCGATGAACGCTACGATGCGGCACGCAAAGTCTACAATGCGATGATCGACAAACCCCCACTCCTAATTGTGCGCTGCGCTGACGTGGCCGACGTTCTTGCGGCAGTCAACTTCGGTCGAGAGAACAAGCGTCAGACCCACCACTTGGGGTTCACTCCAAGCATTTCACTTCATGTGAATACCACTTCACGCCCTTCTTGCATTCATTTTTCTTCATCAACATGGCAGCAAGTTATCCCTCTCAGAGACGATACGTTCTTGCCCTCATTCTAGCAGTTTTTCTCCCTTTTACATAAGAGCTTTTTTGAACCTGCACTACCCACGGGTTGCGCAACGAGTTTCACTGAGCAAGAAGTGAAGCCGTAGCAAGCCTGAAGAGTGGCGTTTCCTTGAGAGAGTGGCTCAGATCTAGAGGAGATGGGGGCAGAGCATTCAACCTTTCGCGTACCGTTTTCAGGCTTGGATGCGTCTCCCCTCTCGTAAGGCCATGTCGTAGCGATTGGGTCACCTTCCCTTGCATTTCAGACCCGTCAACATCAGATCTAGGCCGAAGGTGAATTGGGTCTCTGCCTCATACGTGGTCAGCGCATATGCAGCCTCTACCGTGTGAGCGGGTGTTTCGCGAGGGAGACGTTGCATGAGGTGTGTGAGGCGTGCGATGTCGGTCATGGGCTCCGTCTCGGTGTGCGTGGGTGACTGCGGCAGCAGCGTGGATAGTTCTACCATTGCATAACCAATCGCATAGGAGAACAGCGCGCAAATGACCTCTCCTGCGCGCTGTCGCTCAAAACCCTCTTGCTGGAGCCGCTCGCGCATGGCATCGGAGAGTTGAAGCATGCTCAGTGGCAAGATCTGGCGGTTCAACAGGAGGGTGTAGGCGCGGGGGTGGGCATGAGCCAGGGCATACAGTGAGGTGGCGACGGAGCGGAGCAAGGCTTCCCAGTCGGTCTCCCTTCCTGGTAATACAATTTCTCCCCACAGCATGTCTGCAACGCCGTCCAGCAGGGCTTCTTTGTTTTTGAAGTGACGATACAGCGCCATCGGATCAACGCCCAACTCGCTCGCAAGTTTGCGCATGGTAAGGGCTTCCAGCCCCTGCTGGTCGATTAGCCGCAAGCCGACGTGCAAAATACGCTCACGGGTGAGCGGTTGGCGTGCCGTTTCCTCGGACTCTCGGTCAGGTTCCCTGGCCTCTCTTCTCTCTGTCATGGTTGCTCTCGTTCCTCCTCTTCGCACGACCAATGGCAGGATCGCCTCTTGACAATTCTACAATGTATGTCTACAATGTATTTTAGTCTACGTCGTAGACATGCAGTGTCTCTTGATTGTACCACATCGCCGCAGATGGCGAAAGGAGGAGCTATGTTTCAGATGATCAGGAACAAGAGCCTGGACCGTGCAGGACCGCCAGATCAGGAGTCCACTCCCAAAGAGGATTCTCCCCAACCGCTTGCTTTCGAGCTGAGAGCGCTCAGCAAAGTCTACCAGCGAAGCAAGGGGATGCTGGTTCATGCCGTTGACAACCTCACCCTGTCTCTGCCAGTCGGTCAGGTGCTCGGATTGTTGGGACCCAATGGGGCTGGCAAGACCACGACCATCAAAATGCTCTGCGGACTGCTGACGCCGACCAGTGGACGCGTGTTGCTCGGAGGCGTCGATGTGGCACGAGAGCGGTCCCTGGCCGTGCAGCAAATTGGAGCAGTCCTGGAGGGGGCGCGTAACGTCTACTGGTCGCTGTCTGCCTGGCAGAACCTGCTCTACTTTGGACGCCTCAAGGGACTGCGCCGCAAGGAGATTGCCCCACGTGCCGAGTTCTTGTTGCGTTCCCTCGATCTCTGGGAGCGGCGGCACCAGGTCGTGAGCGGCTTCTCCCGTGGGATGCAACAGAAGGTCGCGATTGCCGCCGCCCTGATCACCGACCCACCACTTCTGCTGCTCGACGAGCCAACGCTCGGGCTGGACGTGCAGACGGCACGCACAGTCAAAGAGTGGGTGGCACAGCTTGCCCATGAGCAGGGCAAGACGATTGTGCTCACGACCCACCAGCTCACTCTGGCGCAAGAGCTCTGTGATCGTGTGGCCATTATCCGCCAGGGAAAGCTTGTCACGGATCTACCGACGCGCGAATTGCTTGCGCGCTTTCGCCAGAATCTCTATGAGATCCGTCTGGGAGGAAGCGTCACCCCTGACGCCTCGCACCTGTTCGACGGCTTCTCGCTCACCTCAGATGAGGGGGGCAGTCGCATCCGTGGGGCAATCCCCGACCAAGCCCGGCTTTATGACCTGCTTGCCGCGTGTCGTGCCCACGGGCTGCCACTGCTCGCCGTTGAGCCGGTCGAACCTGATCTGGAAGAGATCTTTGTTCAGATTCTGAGAGAGGAATAAACACGATGCGACCAACCATGTCTCTGTCCTCTCAGGAGATCCACGCGATCAAGAGGGATGCAAGAAGAGGCGGTCCCCGAGTTGTGTCAGCGGCATGTGCGCTGCTCAATGAAATGCAGAAAAGCCTGTGGCTGTTATGGAGACAGCGCGCCGTCCTGCTCACCGAGTTTGTTGCCCTGGTCATTTTCTATCCGCTCCTGCAATTTCTCATAGGAAATGGCGGAATTGAACAAGCTCGCGTGCTTCCCACACTACTGGCCTTCCTGGCCTATCCACTGCTCTTCGTCACCACCTTCAAGTTCGTGGGGGACCTGCGTGAAGAGATCAACAGCGGCACCTTTGAGCACATGCACCTCAGTCCCTTTACTCCTGTCTCTCTGCTCGTGAGTCGGCTGGTGGTCCTGGTTCTCGAAGGGCTGGTGATCGCCGCCATTATCGGCGTTTTGATGAGCTGGGTTCTGGGGGTGCATCTTCCGCTGAGGCTCGCAGGCGCGTTGCCTGCTGCCCTGACCATCGTTGATATCATCGGCTTCGCGCTTTTGC
The DNA here is from genome assembly GCA_017354095.1 of Ktedonobacteraceae bacterium. GTDB lineage: Bacteria > Chloroflexota > Ktedonobacteria > Ktedonobacterales > Ktedonobacteraceae > Bu33. The sequence goes on along the minus strand of JAFMRP010000296.1, from coordinate 3,296 downwards.
TTGGAGGGCTGGCTCTCGCTCTTCCCCAGACAGGGATCATCGTCTCGCTCTTCAATGGACTGATTTTCCTGCTCAACGGAACCTTGATTCCTTTGGCATGGTACCCCACCTGGGTGCAGACGCTTGCTCTCTTTCTGCCCACCACGCTTGGCATCCAGATCACCGACAAGGTGGTCCTGCAACAACAGTCGCTGGCTGCGGTCTGGGCTGATGGAACCCTGCCGCAGCTCATCATCTACACCGTTGGGCTTGTAGCGCTGGGCTGGCTCGTGTTCTTGTTGAATGACCGGCGAACGCTTCGACGAGGCATCTCGCGCTAGGAGAAGAAGGGCTGGCCCGGGCATGGACTCTGAGCCAGTGTCAAACGAATGGAGAAACCAATGGATACGAAGAGACTCGAAGCGGTGCCGTCGCACCTCTCTGACACGTTTCCGCCTCACAGGCGAGCTACTCGGATGGGCATACGAACGTTCAGGATCATCCTGGGCAACGAGGTCGCGAAAGGCGTGATCGATCTGTGGCGGGGCAAGGTCGCCCTGGTGCTCGAAATGATCTCGTTCGGCCTCTTTTTCCTGGTGATTACGTTTGCCCAGGGAAAAGGCAGCTTCCAGCACGTGGCAGTTGCCCCGTTGCTGCTCGGTTTCGTCGGCTATATGTTCTTTCATATGCAAACAAATCGCCTCTTCTGGGGGCTGCTGGGTGAAATCCAGAGTGGGACGCTCGAACAGATGTATCTGAGCCCGCTTCCCTCGTGGGTGCTGCTGTTGGGACTGGCCGTTGCGTCCATCGTAGAAGCGCTGATCACCGCCGTTCTGATGTACTTGCTGATTCGCCTGGTCGTCCCCGTGACAATTCCTCTGCGACTGTCGGCCTTGCTGCCCTTGATCCTGCTGGTCGTGGGGAGTGTTGGCTACTCCTTAATGGTGGGTGGGCTGACCCTGCGCTTCAAGCGCCTGGAGATCCTCAAGGAACTCTTGCAGGGCCTCGTGTTCCTTTTCGGCGGGGTGTTTGTTCCCCTGGATCACATGCCGCACTGGATGGCGATCATGGCCCGCTTCCTTCCCATTACGTCGGGGATTGCGGGATTGCAGCAAGCGCTGCTAGCAGAAAGCTCACTTGGGGCGCTGGCTAGCGATGGGACCATCTTCTGGCTGATAGGGAACGCTCTCGCCTATCTAGGACTGGGGATCATCGTGTTTCGCTGGTGTGAGCACATGGCGAAACGCCTGGGCACGCTGGGCCAATATTAAGAACACGCGAAGAAAGAAGTGCTTCATAAGAAAAGGGGAAGGATAAACAGAGGATGAAACATGTAATTTCAACACTAGATGATATTCGAGCACGTTATGCCTGGTTTGAACAGATGCGTGCGACCCAGCCGGTCTGGTTGGATGAGCAGAGTGGCTACTGGCATGTCTTTCGCTACGCTGAGGTCGAGCGTGTCATTACCGATTTCAGCTCATTTCCATCGCAAGGTGTGTGCAACAGCATTCTGGGGATGGACCCGCCCCAACATCGCTCTTATCGGAATCTGATCACGTCCGCATTGACTCCGCGCGCGATTGAGCGTCTGAAAGACCGCGTGGCTGAGATCACACAAGCATTACTGGATGAGGTGCGGCACAAGGGCGAGATGGATATCGTCACCGAACTGGCCTATCCCTTGCCTGTGACTGTGATCGCCGAACTGTTGGGAATACCCCCGACTGATCAGCCGCTATTCAAGCGCTGGGCCGATGGACTGCTTGGTCAGCAACTCTCGGATGCCAGGCTGTTTCAGCCCGATGAGCAAGAAATCCAACCTCTTGGACAGGTCCACGCGCAGATGCATGACTACTTCACCATGCTTCTGGAGGAGCATGCACACGTACCGCACGACGACCTGATGAGTGCGCTGCTGCAAGCCTCGACCGATGGCAAGCGGCTCTCCATAGAGGAGGTGATCGAATTCTGCAAACTGCTGCTCATCGCCGGGCATGTGACGACGACCGATCTGCTCAGCCAAGCGATCCGCTGCTTTGACGAGCGTCCAGATGTTCTGGAGCAGGTTCGCAAGCAGCCGGAGTTGCTGCCGGGGGCCATCGAGGAAGTGTTGCGCTTTGCCTCGCCGTTCTGGCGTCTGACGCGCATGACCAGGACCGAGGTGCGCCTGGCCAATATCACTATCCCAGCAGGGACGCTGGTCTTTGCCTGGCTGGCCTCGGCGAACCGGGATACCGAGGCGTTTCTTGACCCGGAGCGCTTTGACGTGACACGCACGCCAAATCGACATCTCGCCTTTGGGCATGGTATCCACTTCTGTATCGGTGCGCCACTGGCGCGCATGGAGGCGACGATAGCCCTGCCGATGATCCTCCAGCAGTTGCCCAACATGCGTGTCATCCGAGAGAAGCCACTAGAGCTGTTTGAGGGGGAGTTCGTGTTTGGCTTGAAACATCTCCCTGTGCAATTCGATACAGGACAGGTTGATCTCTCGTCCATCTGAGGAGAGTGAGCAGAAAGGATTTTGCCATGAGAGACAACATTTCTCAGGAAAACATTCATCTCTGTGAAACGACCTCTTTGTTTCAAGGAGATGAGCACAATGATGTTCCTGTTTCCTTTTTCTGGTTGTTTACGCTTGCCTTCCCGTGGTCCAGTCCTGCACCTGCATCCCTATGAGGCCTACGCGCCCCACAAATTCATCAATAGCGGTGAGGGGAAACTCCGGCGGGTAGATATCCATCCACCTGCCTGGGCAAGCACTTCGTCACCGAATGGCTTGAAGATTGAACCCGGAGGCGACCAATCTCCTCTCTTTGGAGGCAGAGCCTGCAAACCGAAGCAGACAGTTTGCAGGCTCTGCCCCAGTAGTGTCCTGGCCGACCTTTTGAGAGAAGATACGTGAAGAAATCATTGCGACCTATTAGACCCACGCGCAAGATTGACAACGCTAAAGTAGTCATCTGTTTCAAATTGCCGATCTTCAGGGTTGGCTATATTTTCCTCCTGATTCATCGAGCAGTAAAATAAACTCGTCAATCTACAATGAGATTTGAGAGGGTGTAACAGTCTGCCGACCCAAGAGAGAAGCTTGCAAGAGGAGAGATCATTTCTTCCCTTTTTTCTTCTGTTATCTTTTCTTACTCTATGGTAGAGTCTCTTTTTAGAGGAGAGGAGAAGGCAACGTGACCCATGTTTCCCTGCTTGTTCGTTTCAGGTCGTAGAAATTATGCCCTCAATAGGAGCATGTTATGCAAAAGACTGCTATCAAGTCTCGAAGCCCGAAAAGTATGATACTTTGGCAAGGTTGTGTC
>JAFMRP010001322.1 GCA_017354095.1 Ktedonobacteraceae bacterium | reverse complement strand
CTCTGGCCGGCTGCATGGCGCTCACAAATTTCTTCTACTGGATGCTGGCATACGGTTCTCCCCCGGAGAAGCTGGCCGCTGTCAGTGCTAGCGAGGACATCTTTATCCAGATCTGCGCACGGGTCGGCCCTGCCTTGATGCGCAACTATGGGCTGAACGCTGCGCAGATCGAATTCTTCTCGGCCCACGAGCAGATCGGCCAGCAGGTCACCCCCGTCGACGAGGAGCTGCTAGCCCGCTATAATTCCCCATCTGACCGGCGCCTGATCACTCACGCCGTACGCCTGAGCCACGAGTTCGAGTTGCTATTCTACGACACCATCATGCAAGCCTGAGAGGAGTTGAGCTAATGCATCTCTCTCGAACCGCATTGCTAGCAGATCTTTATCAACTTGCCAACCTGCTGACTGAGTCACATCCCGATCCTTATTCTAACTGCGGCGGTCCTCTCGCTTTCCGCCGCCATGTCGCACAGCTTGCCTCCGCCATCCCTGACAGCGGAATGAAGACTACCTCCTTTTTACGCTTGTTGCGTCCTCTGGTCGCTTCCCTGCGCGATGGACACACAAACTTCATCGAGCCTTCCGCCGAAAAGCCTAGTGCTCGCTTCTGGCTTGAGTGGAACATTGTCGAAAAACAACTGTATATCGCTCAGGTGTACCGCTCCGAAGATCGTACCTTGCTCGGAGCACGCCTCCAGGCCATCAACGAGGTCTCTTTTGCCGAACTGTTGGAGCGAATAATCCAGTTCCATGGCTTCGATAACGAGTACGGCCAACTTGTTTACTTATCTCATCTGCTTACTAATCCCCAGCTTCTCTGTGATCTTTTGCAGTTGGAGACGGCTCCACTATCTCTCCACTTCCAACTGCTGCTGCCAGATGGCGTCTCTCAAATCGTCACGCTTTCTGCTGCAGAACAACAGCCCGGAGAACCTATAGAGCCTGCCAGTTCCATCCCTATGCCATATATAAATACCGCACAGATGGGCTGGAGTTTCCTCGATAAGCAGCATACCACGGCCTATCTCCGCATTGATTCACTGTTATACTACCGCGAGGCCTTCGAGTTGGCTTTCGCCAGGGGAAACACTGGGTATCTCCAACGCCATCTCAGTAAAGCAAGTGGCGATATCCTAGAGGAAACTCTCCCAGAGAATCCGCAAGAGCGAATCGCCCTCATCCCCTCAGCAACAGACCTGCTTCGAGATCTCTTCTCCAGCATGCGTGAAGCCAGGACTTCTTATCTAGTCGTCGATCTCCGCTTCTGTCGCGGGGGGAACTCGACTTTTGGCTGGATCTTGGACTACTTTCTCTATGGTCTGCAGGACAGCATCGCTCACTTTGACGACGGTTATCAGATCAAACGCTACTCTGCCCACTATTTTCACGTCAATAGCAAGCTCTCACCTGAAGAAGAGCAGTACCAGCAAGCGCTTCGCAACGGGGGGTATGATTTCACAGAGGAGGAAGCCTGGCTGAGGAGACAGCACAAGGGGCAATCAGCAGAAGAGAAGGCACAGCTTCAGCAAACCCTGGAAACATACAGTGCGATGATACCAACCTTTGAGCAAGAATATCGATCACGACGTTGGGAAACCTCCTGGACACCCAAAACCATAGTGCTGATGGCCGCTCAAACCTACAGCTCTGGCTTCGATATCCTGGTGGATCTCTTTCAGCACGGGGCCACGCTTTTCGGCGTTCCCTCCGCCCAGGCAGGCAACTGCTTCATCGATATTCTGAATTTCACCCTGACACATTCACAGCTGGAGGGATATCTCTCTTTCAAGCGCAGTTTCCTCTTTCCCACCGATCCTGAACGCGGTAATCTCCTACAGCCAGACTATGTACTTACCTATAAATATCTGGCTGCACATCACTTTGATCCGCATGCAACAGTTAGGCTGGCTCTGGAGACCTATCCCTCGCTCATAAACCATTCAACTTAAGACCACAGGAGCAAAACAACTAAAAAAGCGCGCATCCCGCAAATGCGGGATGCGCACACAAATCGGCAAACTTGCCACCAATCCTACGGATAAACCCCACGAACCTCGGTCGCCTCAGCTACCCGGCTCACCGCCAGCAGATACGCCCCCATACGCAGGTTCGTCTGCTGCTCTTCCGCCT
>JAFMRP010001321.1 GCA_017354095.1 Ktedonobacteraceae bacterium | reverse complement strand
ACCGGTGCAGATCAAAAAGGTTCTTGCGGCGTCCTCGATAACGCGCCCTCCGTCCTTGCCATCGGCCAACATGGGCAAGGGTATGCTCAACGGCCACTCGTTCACGAAGTTGAGCGCGTCCTTGTGGGGTCTGCTGGCGTTGGCGCAACTCGATCAGCAAGGCTTCATCGGAGTGAATACTCACGCTGCGCCCTTTCGCGCTGGTCGTGCATTGGGCTTTCAGGGGACACTGGGTGCAGGTGTCTTTGGGAAAGTGGACGATCCCGCCGGGCACAAAGGGCATTTCTTGTTCCGCTGGACAGCGAATGACCTGCCGTTCCCTGTCCAGAGTAAACGCCTGCTTGGAAAATCGCTTCCCCTCGCGAACCGGCCAGGCTTTGCAGTAGATCTCCAATTCATCACTGCGCTCATGCACGAAATGGCTACTCAAATAGGCGCGATCGATATGGAGTTCTTTTAAACACGCTCCTTGTTGCTCCAGGTCAGCGCCAATCTCTCTGGTCACGGTCGCTTCTGGTACATTCGCAGGAGTGATACCCACCGCACAGATGAGACCTGTATCCAGATCGTGCAAGACATGGCGTTTGTATCCGTCTACTCGCACACTTCGACTTTTGCGCCCGTGACGCATTTCGGCATCTTCGACGCTGATGCGTCGATCTTTTGCTACGCCTTTGATCAGACTGGCTTTCCCATTCTCATCAACCTGCACATCCTGCTCTTTCACCTGGCGAGCGATTTCTAGAGATGGTTTGGCCAGTTCCACCTCATCCTGTTGCAGTGTCTGCACCCACGTTTCCACCGTCTGCAACGCATGCAAGACCTGGTTCAGCGCTTCTTCTTGTTGCCCCCGCTGATCCCAATCCCGGTCGAGCGTTGCCTTCAAGCTCGTTCCACAGACCATTTCTGCCCCAGCCTCTTGTCCCAACACGGTCAGTTCTCTTCCCTGCTGATCGGCTACCACGCGCATGATCTTTCTGAGGGCGTGACCAATCAAATTGCAAGTATCTTCAACGCGTCCGGCTCCCCATAATGGACTGCTATCCAGGGCTGCACGCAGCGCTCGTGACCCAAAATCTTGACTTTGGCTAGCAATCTCTATCGTTCGCTCGATGAGTCGACGATCCATCTGCGCTGCGATGAATCGCTTCCGAAAGGCCACCAGGGTTCCTTTGCTGAACGGTGCCTGCTCGGTATCCAGACAATCGAGCACCAATTGGAAGCTTCGATCCATGAGCGTTGCTTCAATGACTTCATCATCCGAGACACCAGTGTATGCTTGAACAATGGTTGCCAGGGCCAGTTGTGCTGGAGCAATGGGTGGCTGACCACGAAGACTTGCTGCATAGAGCGCCGCCAGTTCTTCCTGCAAAGCGTCATCAAAGATCTCGTGGCGGTGGTGACGGAGAAAGATAAATAACTTTGCTCGTTTGATGCGTGTGATGATGGTTTGCTCTACGCACGAGGGCTCAATTGGCGGTTTCCAGGGAAAAGGGCGCATGTGATGTTCCTTTGTTTTTCCATACTCAGAGAGAGCAGCAAGTCGTAGGGAGAGCTTGTGGAGGCGATGGAGTCAGCAAGTACCGCGCCCACAAACTCTGGAGTATGTATTACCCCTGGCTAATCTTTATCTCGCTAAACTGCATGATCGGCTCTATATCCGTGTAATTTGGTATATCTCCTTGGAGTAATTCCGCGTGAGGCAGGAATGCATCGAGAAACGCTTCGGCGGAATCGAATGTATAGTTACACAGAGCGATGTAAGCTCTCTTCGTTCCCGGCTGCACGCCACTCACACCGTATTCCACGGACACCCCTCTGAGAGATGGGCCAAGTTTTTCAATGGCCATCGGCATATGGACATTGAGGTAATAGTCCAGGTCAAATCGACTTCCCTCTTTCTCGGGATAGAAAATGTTCAGTTTAATCATGCGATCCAGTTCCTTTCATCATAATTGATGTTTTTCTCCAGGAAAACGCTCTCTGCATGGTTGTTTCCTGCCATACTTTCCGATAGCAATGGCGGTCGTGTTTTGCCATTGATCGAGAAGACCGTTCAAGCTCTCCTCTCAAACCACGAGGCGACTTTTAGAGGCGGGCCGATGGCGTTTCTCTCGGTTACAGAGGAGTATA
>JAFMRP010001320.1 GCA_017354095.1 Ktedonobacteraceae bacterium | reverse complement strand
CATCTGGGATGCGCAGGGACATGTCATCACAAACAACCATGTTGTGGGGCGCGATAATGCCAGGGTAGAGGTTCAGCTCGTCGATGGGCGCACGCTGCCGGCGCGAGTGTTACAGCGCAATCCTCGCCTGGACCTGGCTCAGCTCAAGGTGAGCGGGGATAGGCTCACAGCGCTGGAGATAGGGGACTCGACACGGCTGCGCGTCGGTGAGTGGATTTTTGCTATCGGGCACCCCTGGGGCCAGCGCTGGTCGATCACTGCTGGCATTGTAAGTGCCTTCAGCAGCATCGAGCTGGCGCCGGGCCTCACAACGCAGTATATCAAATCGGATGTGCTGCTGGCTCCTGGCAACTCTGGTGGACCGCTGCTGAACGCCGATGGTCAGGTGGTAGGTATCAACGCCATGATCTTTGGTGGCGACCTTTCAGTCTCCATCCCCAGCCAGGTTGTCCAGAAATGGCTGAGCAGCTTGCCCAGAAGTAAGGCGGCTCTGGGCATCGCCATTCAGGCCGTTGAACTCCCTGCCCATCTGCGCCAGCGCTTGCAGCCAGAGCGTACAGGTGGGTTGCTCATTCTTGGCTTTCTGCCAGAGCGAGAGGGACGTTACAACGATCTGCTGCTGGGCGACATCCTGCTCGACGTGGCGGGACAACCGGTCAGTAGCGGAGAAGAGTTGCGCGCTCTGCTGGCCAGGCACGAGGCTGGAGAGCATGTCCAGGTCAGACTGGCACGTGGAGGGGAGATCATCAACCTCACTGTGACCACCGTGTTTGCCCCTCAAGCATAGAAGCACAGGCCGATCTCCGCGTGTGAAGATCGGCCTGCGCCTTTTTCTTACCAGCTTTTATTTCTCTCCCAATGCACAAAAAGCGCTCATGGGCTTCAGTGCCTTGCTCTCCAGGCTCACATTGCGAAATCCAGCCTGTATGAGCAGTGAGGGCAACTTCTCCCCGATAGTTCGCGCCTGTTCCTCCGTGCGCGCCTCCACAGGCTGCAAGCTAATCGCGGTCCTGCCGCCAGTCTTCAATACGCGTCGTAGTTCGCGCAGACCAGCGAGCTGGTCTGGCCACAGCTGAATAGAATTGGTCGATAAGACTTTATCAAATGTTTCGTTAGCAAAGGGCAGCGCCTCAGCCGAGGCGAGATGCAGATCGACACGACCAGCTTGTATAGCTTCCGCGTTCCTTCGGCTAGCCATGCTCAGCATCTCATGCGATACATCCACACCCGCAAATTTCCCTTCCCGTGCAAGTTCTGTCATGCGCTTGATGCCCTCGCCATGACCAAAACCGATTTCTAGTACATGATCCTGGTTCTGTATCGCCAATAGCTCCAGTGTCCAATCGTAGCGCACGCTGCTCAGCCGTGCCATAAGCGTTCCTCCCAGCCAGCCCAATCGTCCCCGGGGGTGGCCAAACATCCTGTCGGCAATACCCATAATGCTCTCTTCCCTCTGGATTAAAATTTTTTAGTTCTTCTCTTCTCTCTGTTACGTGGCAAGCCTCCCATAGGTTCGTTCTTTATTACGCAAATATCTTTCCGCTGTCCGTATCGGCTAGAATTAGAGGGACCAGGGCTGCTGGCGCCAGTCAAGCCGCTGGCGTATCCTGGCCGTGTCAATCTGAGGCATATGGTGCTCTACGAGCGCTATTGTCTCACGGACGAGCTCTTCGATTATCTGTACTGCTATGGTCAGGTCTGCATGGAAAGCCGCTTCCAGGCGATCAGCAAAGCGAGGAGGGACAAGCTCTAACTGTGCAATAAAGCGCTGCGTGCGTTTGAATTGAAAGGAAGAAAAGTAGCGCCGGTTGAGACCAGCCAGGACACCAAGGAGATTATAGGCAGTATCAACCAGGAGTTGATACATCCATATGGTCGCGTCACGGACGGCCATGCGCTCCTGGATGCTCCAGAGTGGAAAAAAAGCAAGGTGATGCCTGACCATCGCCTGGGCCAACGCGTCTGGATAAGCGGCTAGCTTAGCCTGCCATTGTCGAATCAGAGGTTCGCCATATAATGGCAGCGCGTCAAGCATCCCTCCGAGAGCCTTCTGCAGTGGAGAGGCGACATCCAGTTGTTCCAGCACTGTGGCCATATCGCGCTCCCAGGTAGCGATGGTTGTGTGACCAAGCTG
>JAFMRP010001319.1 GCA_017354095.1 Ktedonobacteraceae bacterium | reverse complement strand
GACGCGAATAAAGCTTCAATTTGACTTCGCGATCTCGGCGTTCATTGGTGGGGCCAGGGGAAAGTACCTCCACAACCAGCTCAGGGCAGCTATGCAGTTTCCCGTCTGCCTGTAACGCGCTCTTCAAGCGATCTCGGCTGATCCAGACTACATCCGGTACCACATCATCATCATCATCGAAGATCACACCTGGCGCGAAGTTCACCATACCTGCTTGTGTCTGGTCACTCCATAGTTGGAGAAACATGCTAATTCTTACACAAACAAACTGATGCTGCCAATCTGGTTGCTTTGACACGTACAGTTCTCCATCAACAATATCGTAGCGCTTGTTATCTGGCAATAGTTCCAGATCACGCGAAGTCCAGCGTAGAGCCTTCATAATTGCTGCTCCTTTTCTGGGTAATGGATGTCATTATAACATGAAATTTGTAAATTGTCCCTCATCCTTTTGACACACCTTGCCTTACCTGCCTCGTGCCCACCGGAACTGTAGGGCCCTCCCTTGTGGGGGGCCGGCTCGCGGCTCACCGACTCTCATGCTATTTGTTACCCTTGTGCCATCGTAATTTGTAAAACTTCATGCGGGTGTCTGGTCCTGCTAATGAATGCCGCTGATATGCTTGGAGAGCAGGAACGCGCTGAAATCAGCAATACTCTCCACATCCCCCTCATCAAGCATATTCACAATCCGCTTGACTACCAGGCGGCGCGGTTGGCCCGGGCCAGCCGGCATAGTGAAGCCTATCGCGTTGGTGAACTCTGGCTCGCGCTGCCCGCGTAGCTCCTCCGCGAAAAGCTCGAAAAGCTCGGACAACTCAAGGTCCAGCGCCTGCGCCAGGTTCTCCAGCACTTTGGCCGATGGATACTTCTGCCCGCGCTCAATCTCGCCCACATAGATCTCCGAAAGACTTGCCTCTTCGCCCAGCTCTTTAATCGTCATATTGCGCTCTTGCCGCTCCCGGCGCACCACACGTCCAATAATCTCCTGCAAGTTTGGTGCTTCACTCATCTTTTGGTGTCTCCTATGCTCTCAGCATTGGTCGCTCAATAACCTATGCTAACAGCATAGATTATACCTATAAGTATAGGCTATAGGCGTGCTATATTCAAGAGGAACCGAAAAAGAACGCCGTCTTGACAGAAAAGGAGAGCGACACATGCTAGTAACACATACTACACATAGTTTGACATTGGGTGAACAATCTGGCAGACAGCCTTCCGTGTTTATCCCCACCGTGTATGAGAAGGATGAACCCCAGGCGGCACGCTGGGAATATCACGTGCTGTCGATCGATCCGCGCGAGGAGGATTTACCCGGCTCCGACCGGCTTAACTCCCTGGGACGCGATGGCTGGCTGCTGGTCGGAATTCTGGATGAACGGGCAACCGGCCGTGGCGAACACGTCATCTACTACTTTATGCGTCAACTAAGCGAATAAATTGTTCTATCACATCTCATATAGAGGAGGATATTGTTATGGCCGCGAATTTAGTGGTGCCAACCGTATTGGAGAACACGGCGCGGGGTGAGCGTGCCTACGACATTTTTTCGCGCCTGCTAAAAGATCGTATCGTGCTGGTCAATGGGGCCATTGAGGATAACATGGCGAGTTTGATCGTTGCGCAGCTGCTCTTCCTGGCAGCTGAGGACAGCAAACGCGAGATCAATATGTACATCAACTCGCCAGGTGGTGTCATTACCGCCGGCATGGCCATCTATGACTCGATGCGCATCCTGCCCTGCCCGATCGCTACAACCTGCGTCGGCTTTGCTGCCAGCTTTGGCGCGACGCTGTTGATGGCTGGTGATAAGGGGATGCGTTACTCGATGCCGCACGCGCGCATCGTGATCCATCAACCTTTGTTGCAGGGCGGCGGCCTGAATGGCCAGACGACCGACATCGACATTTTCGCGCGCGAGATGGTGCGCCAGCGCGATGAGATGAACGAGATTATTCACCTGCATACCGGCCAGCCCATTGAGCGCATTAAGCAAGACACGGATCGTGACTTCTGGATGACGCCCGCCGAGGCCAAAGAGTACGGCATTATCGATGAGGTACTGCCCTACGCCGAGAAGGAACGCCTTCTATAAGTTTCCTTCTCCCCGCTCTAATACGCTGTCAAACGC
>JAFMRP010001318.1 GCA_017354095.1 Ktedonobacteraceae bacterium | reverse complement strand
GGTTCAGGAAACTCTGCTGCATATGCTGAGGCAGCGCATGTACCAACCTGATCGCCCCTTCAAGCCCTGGCTCTACGCGATTGCCACCAATCTGGCACGCGACTATTTCAAGTCAGCCGCGGTGCGCCAGCGCTGGCAGGGAGGTGACTCTGAGGAAAGGCTGCTTCAACTTTACGACAGCGGGCCTTCTCCAGAAGAACGTGCTCTAGCGGCGGAACTGGATGGTGAGGTGCGGGCAGCGCTCGCTCAGCTTGGTGAGGACTATCGCATCGCGCTGGTGCTCCGCTTTTATCAAGGGTTCAGCTTACAGGAAATCGCCCAGACACTTCATATCCCGCTGGGCACCGTCAAATCGCGGCTCTCGGTGGGCGTTCATCGCTTGCGCGCCTTGTTAGCTCCAGTAACGAAAGGAGTGGACTAAATGCTTGATCCTCAATCATCCTGGCCCATTGCGCGACCAGAGCAGTTGATAGACGCGCTGCGCGAGCAAGGAGCGACACCAGAAGAGTGTGCGGATCTACTTCCCGCCGTGCAGCGCCTGTCCGAGTGGCAGGCACCACAGCCAGCACCCGCAGACACCCGACGTCTGCTCGTTGCGCTTTCGGCTGCCCTGCCTGCGTTCTCCTCTATACGCCAGGCCATCCGTGAGCAGCGACAGCATCGTGTCATCGAGTTGCTAGCACTGGCCCGCGCACAGGTCAGCCTTTTCGGTCCGGGCTTCTGGCTGGTGAGCGCACTTATCACCTTGATCGGCGTGGTGGTCGTGCTGAGCAAAGTGCTTCCCGATCAGGGATTGGTGTTGCGCGCCAGTGGGCCACTCCTGGCCTACCTGGGAACCATAGTTGCCTTCCGCGGAAGAAGAGCGCAGATTCTGGAATTGGAACTGGCCTGCCTGCCCTCGCCGCTGCAACTGACGCTGGCCCGGCTGGTCATTGTATTAGGTTATGATATTGGGCTCTCCCTCGCGCTAAGTCTGGCGCTCTGGGCGGGTGGCACCGAGCAGGTTCTGGCGTTGACGCTCACCTTTCTCATGCCTCTACTGCTGGTCGCGGGATTGGCTCTGCTGCTGACGCTCCGTCTTTCGGTCACGGCTTCGGCCGGGCTTTCCTATGGGCTCTGGCTGACTGTCTTAGCCATCGCCACAATTTCCCATCTCCAGGAGTTCCTGCTTGCGCCTGTGCTTTCAGTGCTGCTAGGCTGCATCGGTCTGGTAGGGCTTGCCATCGCACTGCTGCGTTTGCCAACCTCTATGCACCGTCTCCTCCACGCTTCCTAAAATCGACGCGTGAACGAGGCAATCGTTCGCGAACCTTTTCTGGGGCTAGCTCGTAACAGGGCGTAGAAAGCAGGTTTTTCATTTCAAGTTTTATTCAATAAAAGGAGTATAGCATGAATATTACTGCGCTGACCAGCACCGGGCAGCAAACACGGACCGTTCAGCGTCCTCATCCGCTCCTGAGCGTCATGGCCTGGGAGTTTCGTCGTTTCCGCGCCAGCCGCCTCTTCTGGTTTCAGGCTCTTGGCTTCTTCTGTTTCTTGCTCCTCATGACATGGGCTCTGAAGATACCAATGCAATTCGGCAGGCCAGCCATGTCCGGCCACGAGGCGTTGGACGGCTTTGTGGCTGGAACCAGCGCGTGGGGACTGCTTCAGACCTTGCCATCCGCCTCTCTGGTGCTGCTGGTGCTCCTTCTACCCTTTATCACGGCTGATGGGGTGACGCGAGATTTCGCCCGGCGCACCCACGAACTGCTTCTGACGACCTCCTTACCAACCTGGGCATATGTTTGGGGACGCTACCTGATGGGTCTGTTGATAAGCCTGGGGCTCGCTGTGCTTTTGCTGGTTGCCATCCTCTTGATGGGGGGGTTGTTGCATCTGACCGTCCCGGCGTATCCCTGGCCCCCAACCGATGCCGTGCTGCTCCTGTGGGCTGGCATGGTCGTACCGGCAACGATCCTGGTCAGCAGCCTCGGCTTCGCCTTTGGTACCTTGTTCCCGCGCCTGGTCACGCTGGTCAAGATGGTGATCCTGGTGGGATGGATCATGGGGGCGGTCGTTATCCCCACCGGGCTCCACGGCACCACTCCGCCTGCCTGGTATGTCAATTGGGATCCAACCAGCGCGATTACTG
>JAFMRP010000028.1 GCA_017354095.1 Ktedonobacteraceae bacterium | reverse complement strand
CGGACATTATTGCTATTGCTGCTCGTTGAGATCTTGCTCTGTTTTCCTTTTGAGGGGGGGCTGGCCTGGCACCTCGAAGCGCAGGCGTACGCTGCCAAAGGTAATCGTGTCGCCGTGCTGTAGGAGTTCGGCCTTCATGGGGATCAGGGTGAGCTCTCCCAGGCGTGTTTTGTTGCGGCTCTTGATATCTTCGATGTAGAAGAAGGTTTCTTCGTAGTGGATGCGTGCGTGCTGGCGAGAAACGGTCATTTTGGGGTCGAGTACGCTCAGGTCGATGTCTGGCGTCAGGCCGCGTTTGGGGTCGTGGCGACCGATGATAGTATGTTTGCCGGTAATGGGAAAGCGGTGTACTGCTCGACCGTCTTTTTCGTAGCGCAGGTAGGCGTAGACCTCTTTTTCCTCTGCCAGTGCCTGTCCTGTCAGCGACCTGGACTCTCCGGTTGGCTGAGGCAGGATGAACCCTTCCAGTTGAGTAGAGATGCGTGAGACATCATCGATGAGCGTCATTTCCAGGGTGAGCGCCGTGCTGGGTTGTTGAGCCGCCTGAGGGCCTGTGTGGCTTTCCTGGGTGGTCAGTTCTGGTGTTCGGCGGGTGAGGGGCAGAGGGATACTCTCCAGGGCTGCGATGAAGGTTAGGATGTTGCTGAAGCGTTGTGCCGGCGCTTTCGACATCGCTTTTTCTACAACTTCCTGAAGCTCCTGTGGTGTTTCGTGTGCCAGGCGGGCTATGTAGGGCACGGGGGCGTTACTTTGCATGATGCCGGTTTCGGCGGGGTTGTGGCCCACGAAGGGCAGGCGTCCGGTAACCAGGGTAAAGAGCAGCAGGCCAAGCTGGTAGATGTCGCTCCAGGGGCCGATCTGTCCGTTGTTGATATACTCTGGTGGTGCGTAACGTGGGTCGAGATAGCCGATGTCGCCGGTGCTCTGGCCGTTGATATAGCCGAGGTGGCGGAGCAGTGTGCGCAGCCCGAAGTCGTCGATCTGGACCCGGTCGTTGACGCCGATCTGGTCTACGGTGATCAATTGGGGACGCAGGTCCAGCCCGCCGATGCGCTGGGCGTGAAGGATGCGCAGTCCCTCTGTCAGTTGTTTGATCAGTTCGAGCGAGCGCCGCAGGTCGGTATTTTCGTTATCCATGACGTGCTGCAGGGTTGTGCCGCGCGGCGGGTCGGTGACGATGTACATGCGTGAGCCTTCAAAGCCCCAGTGGTGGACGCGCAGGACGTGGGGTGATTGGATTTTGCGCCGC
This sequence comes from Ktedonobacteraceae bacterium, assembly GCA_017354095.1. GTDB lineage: Bacteria > Chloroflexota > Ktedonobacteria > Ktedonobacterales > Ktedonobacteraceae > Bu33. Next base: position 13,466 of record JAFMRP010000028.1, on the reverse strand, counting down.
TGTTCCAGCATGTTGAGGTAGGGTTGGACGAGCGAGGGATAGCTGCCCGGTGGCAGTTCGATAGCGGTCAGCCCTACTACGTCATTGGTGTTGCGGTTGTAGGCTGTGCAGGTGGTGAGCGCAGCCCCGCTGCTGAGGACCTGTCCCACCCGGTAAATGCCTCCTACCAATCTCGCGTCATTTTGTGGCATGCTTGTCCTCTCTGGTGCTATGGAAAGATTGTGTATGGGTGTCTGAATCTCTACTCACGCATGTGGTTGTAGATACTATATAGGTATTGGCGCGTTTGCGCAATGGGGAATTTTTGTGATCAGGGCTTTGTGGGAGTGGGTTGGTGCTGCCAGATGATATTTTTTAGAATTTCGGGTACCTGGAAGATTTCTTCTGGGGGGAAGGGAGATCAAGGCACGAGCCGGCCACCCCTTGCGGGAGGCCCTACATTTCCGATGGACAAAGGGGAGGCAAGGAACGGCATGTTGGGTCTGGTGAATAGCCTGCGGGCTCCCTCTGCTCAAGCCGAGGGCTACAAGCGAGTCACTGCACCGGGATTCGGGTGGGTCAGCAGGCGACGGGGTCAGCCTGCGGGTTCCCTTTTGCAGTCCGTATTCCCTCTTTGATTTTTGAAGTTCATCAGCCTCCTGCAATCCTGCTTCTGTAAACGCTAATAGAGATGCCCCTGCCAGCAGGCTAAGATGGTTGCTGCTGGCAGGGGTATGGGTTTTACTGGTAGAGTTTGCTCTGGATGTAGTCGATGATGCGTTGCCAGTCATTGTTCTGAGGTAGCAGAATTGATTGGCCGTCGTCGGAGGTGCTTTCTGCGAGGACGTTCTGTGTGCTCAGGCCAATTTTGGCTGATTTGCTGTCGTTGAGATCCATTTTCATTTCAAACTGGGCCAGGTCTGCGAGCGACAGGTTGGTGTAGATGGTTTTCTGGAGGGCGTTCATCGCGTCGTAGAAGTGCGGCCAGGTCGAGGTTTGTTTGAGCTTGGCCAGTACGGCTTTGATCATGATCTGCTGGCGCGCGGAGCGAGCGAAGTCGGTGCTTTCGGCCGGGTTATCCAGGACATAGCGGGCGCGGGCGTAGCGGATGGCCGTTTCGCCGTTCATGTGCTGGTTGCCTTTCTTAAATTTGACGGTGATCCAGCTGGCGTCGACGTTCGGATCGTCGTTTTTGGGATAGTTGGCGGTAAAGGCGTCGGGGACGTAGACATCGATGCCTCCAATGGAGTCGATGAGCTCGCGGAAGCCGTTGAAGTTGATGGTCATCCAGTATTTTACGTCCATGCCGGTGACTTTTGCGACCTTTTGGGTGAGGGCATCGCCGCCGGCAACGGGATTTTTGTTGCCGTTGGAGGCGACGGTATAGACGGCGTTAATTTTGGAGTAGCTGCCCGAATCGGGTGGGTTTTGCACCCACAGGTCGCGCGGTACGGAGACGAGCGAGGTATGGTGGCTCTGTGGCATCAGGCTGACGACGACGAGAGAGTCGGTCAGGTAGGCCCCGTCGTGTCCTGTGCCGCCGTAGCCGATGACGAGCATGTTGGTGCGCTGGCTGAGGTTCATATAGTTGGTCTGGGTGCTCAGTGGCGATTGGGTGGAGATGGCCGAGCCGAAGGCCATGACCCGGTTGCCCATAGGAACAAGGATGAAGCCGGCGATGAGTAGGATGACGAGCATACCCAGGCAGCCAATGGTGCAGCCGCGACCGCGTTTGCGGCGCCGCTGGCCTTTGGGGAGTGGGGAGTCGACCATGGGGCCTGGTTGAAGGCTGCCGCCGGGCGGTATGTCCTGGCCTGGTCTGACGGGAACATCGAAGGGCGAGCCCTGTTGTGGATAGGATTGGTGCTGGCCGGGCTGAGCCGGTGTGGTTGGCGGGAATTGCGGGGCTGGCTGGGGTGGATAGTGGTATGGACGGCGCTGGCCCTGCTGGTTATGTGATCCGCCAAGGATAAGTTTTCCCTGCTGGCCCTGTTGCCCGGGCTGGCCCTGCGGCCAGGGTGGACGCTGGCCGGGCTGAGCCGGCATAGTCGGGTCGTTGCCATAGTTGTTATTGGACATTAAAGTTATCCTTTGCTAGGAATGCATCCTTATTGGTTACATATTATTGCTGATTTTTTAAGAATACAACATAATACCCGTTCTATCCCCAGACTTTAAATGTGTATGGGAGAAAACTCCTTCATTGGAAAAGACGAGTGAGATTGTCTAAAGTTGCACGTTGAGTTTATTTTTTGCTCCAGTCCTGGATAGCGGTGCGATCTTTGCCGTAGCGTGTGGCTACGATCTCGGCCATGATAGCCAGGGCCATCTCTTCGGGGCTGGTAGCTCCTATGTTGAGGCCAATAGGGCCGTGGATGTGGCTGAGTTGTTCGTCGGTCAGGCCCTGGCGTTTGAGGCGTTCGGCGCGTTCGGCGTTGGTTTTGCGGCTGCCGATGGCGCCGACGTAGCCAAGCTCGTGCTGGAGTATGACGGTCAGGGTTGGTTCGTCGAATTTGGGATCGTGGGTCAGGACGGCAACTGAGGTGGAAGGGTTGAGATCCATTTGTTGTAGTACTTCGTCGGGCCAGGCGACGATGAGGTCGTCGGCGTGTGGGAAGCGTTCGCGGGTGGCGAAGGCGGAGCGCGCGTCTATGACGACGACGCGGTAGTTGAGCGTTTTGGCGAAGGTGGTGAGGGGGATGGCGATGTGACCAGCGCCGACGATGATGAGGGTGGGTGGAGGGGGGAAGCCTTCGATGAAGACGTCGAAATCCTGGTTGGTCGCGGGTATGGTGTAGGTGCGGGTGCGGGCTTCGCCCTGCCAGATGGCGCGTTCGGCGTCTTCGACGACCTGGCGTTCAAGGTCTGGTAGGCCGAGTGTTCCCCGGATGGTTTTGTCGGGGAGGACGAGTAGTTTGGCGCCGAGGTGTTGAGGTCCGCGCACGATGGTGGCGAGGGCGGTGCCTTTTTCTTGTGCCAGCCTGTTTTTTAGTTCTTCATATAGTACGCTCATGATGATTGCTCCTTGTGGAGGTCTGCCGCCTGCGGCGGCGGATGAAAAAAGTGGTCGGGGACGCCCCGAGCCCCGGCAGGGGGCCTGCTGCCCCCTGCACCCCCGCTGTGTCTTTGTGCCCTGGTTGGTTTACCAGTCGAGGCGTTCGACGAAGACGTGGATGGTGCCGCCGCAGGCCAGGCCGATCTGTTCGATGTTGTCTTCTTCGCTGATGCCGAATTCTAGCAGTTGGGGCTGGCCGTTTTTGATGACTTCGAGGGCGCTCTGGACGACGGCTGGTTCGACGCAGCCGCCGCTGACTGAGCCGGATAGTTCACCTTTTTCGCTAACGGCCAGTTTGGCACCGGGCCGGCGCGGTGCTGAGCCGGCCATGCTGATGACGGTGGCGAGGGCGATGCGTTCGCCGCGTTCGCGCCATTTTTCGATATCAGGTAGTACGTCTCGCATTTGTTTTGCCTTTCTTGCCGCCTGCGGCGGCTGATAAAGGGAATTCGGGGGCTTCGCCCCGCGCCCCCAGTTGAGGGGAATGGAGGGCAACCTCAAGGGCCCCACCCCTCTCTGCTCCGCCCCTTGCCCCTACGGGTCCGCTGATCTGGGAGGCTGGGGCCTGGGGTGGTGGTTTTGGGTTCAGGGTTGGCGTTTGGACCAGTTTTCGACTTTTTTCTGGTGGGTGACGCCACTGCGTATGGGACGGCTGTCGTCGATGGCGGATAGTATGTTGCCCAGATCGATCAGGCTGTCCAGGTTGTGTGCTGGCAGGAAGTCGTCGATGAATGGCAGGGCTGTTTTCATGCCGATGGTTAAGGGACGATAGTCGGGTGAGCCGAGCAGCGGGTTGAGCCAGATGAGGCGATGGCAGCTATGCTGTAAGCGGTCCATTTCGGCGCTGAGCGTCTGCGAGTCGCCGCGATCCCAGCCGTCGCTGATCAGTAGCACGACCGCGCCGCGTCCCAGGACGCGCCGGGCCCACTGGTGGTTGAAGACGTGCAGGGCATCGCCAATACGTGTGCCGCCGGACCAGTCCTGCACGGCTTTGGAGACATCCTGCACGGCGTCGTCTACGTCGCGCCTGCGCAGCTGGCGCGTGATGCGGGTGAGCCGCGTGCCGAAGACGAAGGCTTCGACGTTGTGCAGGCCGTTGGAGACGGTGTGCAGGAAGTGCAGGAGCAGGCGCGAATAGAGGCTCATGGAGCCGCTGATATCGCAGATGATGACCAGGGGGCGCGGTTTGCGTTTGATCTCGCGCCATGTGAGTTCGATCATTTCCGCGCCATATTTCAGGTTGCGGCGGACGATGCGGCGCATGTCGGGGTAGGAGCCGCTGCGCGCCGGGCGTTTGCGGCGCGTCGGGCGCTGGCCGAGGCTCCAACGCATCTCGGACATGAGCCGTTTGGCTTCCTGTACTTCGTCCCAGGTGAAGTTTTCGAAATCTTTGCGCCGCAGCTGCTCGATGGCGCTGTAGGCGGTGCCCTGCGGATCGCCTTCGTCGTCGGTGGTATCGTCTTCTTCTTGATCGACTTTGCGGTAGCGGCGCTCTGTCTGGCGCATCTCGTGGCGCAGTTCTTTACGGGTCTCGCTGCTGCTGTTGAGATGTTCGGCAAGGCGTTTGCGCTCCGAGGGAGGCAGGCGCATCTGGCGCTCCTCGCGTCTGATGCCGGGGTCGTTGCCATTTTGGCGCACGCGGTCGCGTGTGAACCAGAAGTAGCTGAACATCTGGTTGAAAAGGGTTTCCTGTTCGTGCTTGCTCAACAGGCAGCATTTGAGCGCGTAATAGAAGTCCTCCTGGTTGGTGAGGTCGATGTAGTCCAGTGTTTCGGCGACATCGAGCATCTGGCGCGGGCCCACCTGGATGCCCGATTCCCAGAGTAGATGGCCGAACTCTGTCAGACGATAGAGCAGGCGTTCGCCACGTTCGATGTCCAGCGGGCGTAGTGCCTGCTGCGGGTTGTAGGCGCCGTTCTCCTGCGTGCTCATCGCGTTGTTGTACCTCGCGCTTTTTGTAGCATTTTGTGCATTTCGTTGCCGCCAACCTTGAGTACGTCATCCTGGTACTTGAGCAGGGCGCCGAGTGTTTCGCGTACTGAGCCTTCGACCAGTTCGACCTGGTCGAGTGCCAGCAGTGAGGCGATCCAGTCCAGGGTTTCAGCCACGCCGGGAGCTTTGTAGAGGTCCATGCTGCGCAGTTCGCTGACGAAGTTGCAGACCTGGCGGGCCAGTCGTTCGGGGACGCCGGGCATGCGGGCCAGGATGATTTCGTACTCTTTTTCCAGGGTGGGATAGTCGATCCAGTAGTAGAGGCAGCGCCGTCGCAGCGCGTCGTGAATTTCGCGTGTGCGATTGGATGTGATGATGACGAACGGCGGCTCTTTGGCCTGGATGGTGCCGATTTCGGGGATGGTGATCTGGAAATCGGAGAGTAATTCGAGCAGGTAGGCTTCGAATTCCTCGTCGCTGCGGTCCAGTTCATCGATGAGCAGGACGGGCGCGCGCTCGTTGCTGGGGTCGATGGCCTGGAGCAAGGGGCGCTGCATCAGGAAGTCGGGGCCGAACAGTTCTTGTAGTTCTTCCTGGCGCTGGGCGCCGCCGGATTCCATCAGGCGGATATGGAGCATCTGGCGGGTGTAGTTCCATTCGTAGACGGCGGTGCTGACGTCGATGCCCTCGTAGCATTGCAGTCGGATCAGTCTGGTGTTGAGCATGGTGGAGAGCACTTTGGCGATTTCTGTTTTGCCCACGCCGGGCTCTCCTTCCAGCAGCAGGGGCTTCCGTCGCTTGAGGGCCAGGAATACGGCTGTTGCCAGGTTGCGATCCGCGATATAGCTGTTTATGTACATTGCGCGCTGTACATCTTCGATGCCAGCGAAGTTGGGAGTTTGTGCCTGTTCCAACGAAAGCCTCCAGGAGAGATGTTTAGAATAAAACCAGTTGCTTTATTCTAAACTATAGAAAGGGAAGTTAGCAAGGATGCGTTAGTGTGTGATAAAGTCGCAAGGGAAGGACTGGCCCTTCCCGAGGGGCAAAGGGGAGACAAGGAAAGGGGCGCAGGGTTCGGTAGATGGCCTGCGGGCTCTCGCTGAAGCGAGTCACTGCACCGGGTTTTAGTCTGGTCAACTGGCAACCAGACCAGCCTACGGGTTTCTTTTTGCTGTCTGGTATACCTGGGTAAATTTTCAAGTTCATCTGTCACTTGCAACCCCGCTGACAAGGGGGCTGGATATCGCTCAAGGTGCGAAAAAGTGCCGAGTTGAAAAAAGTTGTGCAAAAATCCGGCACAATCCGGCACAGCCGCTCCAGAGGCCGATGCAAAGCTACACAAAACCGTCACAAGTCCGGCACAATCCGGCACACCCTTGATATCCCGATCCTCAACGACGCTGGCCTTCAGCCCAGAATGTTGGGAAGGAATTACTCGACACAGCGGCTTTACAGGCCGATTCAGACGATTTTTCATCGATTACGACCTATCGCTTTCCTGGGAGTTGCGCGGGCGAGGTACGGAGAAGGGTTTGTAGCCAGGCAGCTCGACGAAGGTGATACCCGGGGGAAGGCCATAGTCGAGCTGGGCAGTGTTGGGCTGTGAGGTGGGCTGCGCACGGTTTGGGTGATTTGAGTTTGTCGCGGGTTGAGCAGTTTTTGAACCTGTGTCCAGCTCTGGTGACGCGTATTCGGGACGCAGGGCGAGACCCTTGTAGAACTTGTTATCCCGGGTGCGTTCGCGCTGAAAGCCGCGAGCGACGAGCTGGCGACCGAGGGCATTTTCGGTGAGAGGGCGGCGGTGGGCGCGGGAGGCCCAGACGCAGTGGGCGCGATGGACCGCGCGGGCAGGCGTGGTGCGATCAGCGCCGTAATCGAAGCATTCGGCGAAGAAGTCGGCCAGCTCGTCCTGTTCATCACGGTAGTCGGTGATGGCCCGGGTCACGCGGTCGGGCTCGGACAGGCCGTGCTTTTGCCAGTTCGCGCAGCCCTGTACCGCCCAGGCCAGGATGGCGGGGGCATCTTTCTGGAACTGCCTGGCCAGGGTGTGATCTTCGCGGCCCTCGAAAGAGACCGTAAAGGGGATGAGTTTGAGCCGCTGCCAGATGGCCGGTGTCTGTTCGGGGATGCGAGGCAGATGGTTGGTGGCCAGCCACAGCTTGCACGTCGGATGGAACGGCTGCGGCGGCTCGCCAGGTTGTCCTGGCGGCAGGAAGATGGGCTCCCCACTGGTGAGCCGTTTCAGCATACTCAGGTTTAGTTGATGCTCATCGGTCGTTTCGGTCAGCAGCAGCAGGCGGCGACCGGTGAGGGTCGAGGCTCTGAAGCGCAAGTCGGATGGTGAGCGAGAGCGAAGGAAGGTAGCGATAGGGAGGCGCAGCACATAGTCTCCCAGGACGGCGGCGAGGGCTTCCATGAAGGTCGTTTTGCCGTTGCGGCCAGGGCCATACATCAAGAAGAAGGCATTTTGCTGTGTGCTGCCGGTCAGGCTGTAGCCGATGGCGGCCTGCAGGTAGTCGCGCAGGTCGGACTGGTGGTCGGTGCAGGCATCGACAAACGAGTTCCAGGCACTGGATCTGGCCTTTGGGTCGTAGGCGATGGGAACGCAGCGGGTAATGAGATTAGCGGGATCGTGCGGGCTCAGGAAGCCGGCGTGCAGATCAAGGGTGCCATTCTCGACATTGAGCAGGAAGGGATCGCGGTCGAAATCATCGGGCCGGGCACGAATGTTGGGATGCTGGCTGGCGATGTCGAGCATGGCCCGCAGGCGAGCGAGGGACGTGGAGTTCTGGGCATGGGAAGTGAGCCGCCGGGCGTGTCCACTCTGGGAGGTGGGAAGCGCGGTGGCCTCGTTATGGAAATGGGTGATGATGGTATAACGAGCCAGGGAGATGACCTGGCTGGTCGCGTTAGGTTGCCAGCGGCGGCCATCCCAGAGGAGCCAGCCCCAGCCGGGAACGAATTTGAGGCGGGAGCCGTGCAGGGAGAGGAAGCCGTCGGCATTGCTAAAGTCGGTCAGGCATTGTTGCGGGCCGGAATCGCCGGTCTGATTGGAGTGAGAGTTGTTGTGTTTTTTGGACATAGTGACAGTGCTCTCCTTTTTTCACATGTATGTTTGGCAGGCTGCCCATCCTGTCGAGAAGATGAGAGGACCCACCTGCGGGGTGTGTGATGAATAGGGCCCGGGTGTAGGCCTATGTTGTCAGACACTGACTATGTGGACCTGGTTATGAGAGACTATATGGGACGCGCTACAAAGGACGCACTACACAAGACAATAACTACAAAAATGCGCTATAAGGTAATATTTCTGTGATGGTGGTAGTATAGCATAAATTATACTATTTTACAAGTAATCTGAATTGAATTTATTTAATGCACGCTTAATATTTATGTAATTCGATGATGCGTGAAAAATATAAATTTTATGATTAATCTGATTTTGTACATTTGGGTGAAGAAAGAACTTATCGCTTTTCGTTGTTTTTCCGCTTGACCGAGAGCGCTCTCAGTTTGCTATACTATTAGCATGAGAATAAAATAATTTCTTATAGCCTATCAATAAGGACAATTTCACTCTTACGAAGAGAGGAATCTATGACACATACCCCTGATTACACAGACAAAGCAGCAACCGAGTTCATCGAGATCAATGGAATGCGCCTGGCGTACTCGCAAACCGGAAGCGGGCCCCTTGCTATTTATGCGCATGGGCTCACCCTCAGCAGGGCGAGTGATCGGCGGCTGGGGCTGCTCGATTTCTCTCCGATCGCGGCTGATCATCACCTGATTGCTTATGACGCACGTGGCCACGGCGAATCGGGTGTGAGCAGAAATCCGGAGGATTATACCTGGCCATCCCTGGCTGACGACCTGCTGGCGCTGGCCGATCGCTTCTCTGCCGATCAGCCGATTTCGGCGATCGGCACTTCCATGGGCACAGGCACCATCTTGCATGCCGTGGTCAAGGCCCCCAATCGTTTCGGGCGGCTCGTGTTGACTGCGCCACCGACCGCATGGGAGGCTCGTGCCAATCAGGCTGAGGTGTACGAGCGCATGGCGGCAATACTAGAGACGAGTTCCTCCGAAGCCGCTGCTGCTGTCTTCTCGCAGATCCCTGCCCCCTCGATCTTTGCCGACGTTTCTGGCTACCTGTCGGAGCCAGATGTCCAGCCGGCAGTTCTGCCGACCGTTTTGCGGGGGGCTGGAAGATCCAATTTGCCCAGCCGTGAACAGCTTGCGCGCATCACCCAGCCCACGCTCATCCTCAGCTGGGCCACCGATCCAACCCACCCTGTTGCTGTCGCCGAAGAGCTTGCCCGGATGATCCCCGGTGCGCGGCTCCATGTGTCAACTACTGCGGCGGATGTTCGCACCTGGGGTGAGCGGGCCGCCGCATTTCTTGCCGGAAAACCGTGAAGTGTGGAGCGGGGTATTGTGGCGAGACAGAGAAGCGGGTTATTCCGTTAAAACGATGCTGCGCCGGAGCGTGCCAGCACGCTGGGAGCGCACGGTAAGTTCAAGCTGTGCGGCCTGCGGGCTGCTGACGACCCATTCAAGAGACGTGCGATTGTCGGTGGGGGAAGGGGAATTCCACAAGATGGAGATCTTGTTTGAGCGCCCTTCAAGGTGACCGATCTCCTGTTTCTGCTTCCCGCTCACCAGTGTCACGCCTGCCGGTAAGTTCAGTTCGACCTCAATGGGGCGCACAGCCCGGCGCTCCAGTGCTTTCTGGCTGGTGTAGGTTGGCAGGAAGCCGTTATTCTGAATCACAGCCTCGATATGGTAGGTGCCATCTCCCCGCGAGCGTGCCGTCAGTCTGGGAGTGCTGAGATATGGATTCAGGGAGATTTTGGAGTAATGGCTCTTCCAGCACTGTGACTTTCACTCTGGTGTCCGTGAATCGACTGGTGAATGGCACTACCCAGGTCATTGAAACGGGAAGTGTGACATCTGGGTTTGACAGAGGCTTTCTTGTCACCAAGACCGTCACTTTCCCAACCTTTTCGCTTGCCTGTGATACGACGGGTCTTTCCTCAAACAGTGGCCCTGTTGTGCTGGCCTTTGTTGGTCTCTAACATGTAGAGGGAGGTCCAGGATTTACATGTATGCTGGACCTTCCTCTATTGAAGTGTTCAAAGCATTGATCAGGCCTTATGTACGCGTATAAGAAGCAAGATGATTTACGGGAACATTATCTGATCACTTTTCGTCTTTCTGCCTAAGCTGCGCATTGTTGGGGATATCAAGGCTGCGCCTCCGGCCAGTATGCATGCGATGCCAGAAAGGCCAATCACCAGGGCGGGAGAGAGAGATTGCAGAAGGAACCCGCCGATCAATGCTCCGAATGGAGCCGCCGCAGTTGTTAAGGAGAGGCGCGCTCCGAATACCTGTCCTCGCATTGAGGATGGTATGAGTCGCTGCAAGAGAGAGGTTTCTATGGGCATATACGGGGCCCAGGAGAGTGCTCCCAGCGCGAGACACACAAGCGCAAGTGGCATCGAATGCCAGATCATCAGCGGGCAAAGGAAGCCTCCCCAGAGGATGGCGATAAGGGGTTGGGTTATCCCCGGGCGGAAGCGAGTAGCAACAAAGCCCGTACATAACGCGCCAAGCAGCGCCCCTACTCCAAAGCCAGTCCAGAGTAAGCCATACCCCTGGGCTCCGGCATGCAAGACCTGGTCACTGTAGAGCGGCAGGGCTGCTTCCAAGGGGCCATAAGAGAGGAAGAAGATGACTGATAAGCCAGTGAGAAGGCGCAGTTCTTTTTTGCGAATGATCAGGTCAAAGCCCCCCATCCATTTTTGTTGCTCTGGAGATGCTTCACCGGGCAAATGACGAGCAATGGGAGGAAGCGTAAAGACAAGCAGCCCCATCAGGAGGAAGCTCACTGCGTCAATCAACAATGCATAGGTACCTCCCACCTGAGTGACCATCAGACCAGCAAGCGCCGGGCCGAGCAGTGACGCAAATTGTAAACTGGTTGAAGAAAGAGCATTGGCTCGCGGCAATGCATCCTCTGTGACGAGGTGAGGCATGACAACGCGAACTCCTGCGCCTGTGGCGGGAGAGAGCGCTCCTGAAAGGAGTGCCAGGACGACGATGTGCCACAATTGCAAGACGCCCAACCAGGAGAGAACAGGAAGAGCGCCGATGAGCAGCGCGCGCGCACAGTTATCGATTCCTATTACCAGGCGAGGCTGCCAGCGATCCAGCAGAGCTCCAAGCAAGGGTCCTGTCAGCATGCTGGGGAGCTGGAAGCACAGAAGAACGAGGCCGATGGCTGCCCCGTTTCCGGTGAGCTGCAAGACCAGCCAGAGCAAGGCGATCATCGTAAACTGGTCTCCCAGATACGAGGCACTCAGTCCCAACCATAGTCGCAGAAATGCTCTGGAACGCAATGGGCTCTGAGCCAGAGGCAATTTGAGGAAACTGAACACAGACATGCTCCTTACTCGCTATACAAAGGATCAGTATAACACAGAAAGAGAAGAGGTATAGGTGGCCAGGCAATCGGCGCGATGCTAGATCGTTCGAGGCTTCGCGCCGATGTGCTTTAAAACCTCTACCTGAAAGGGACCCTGGGGCCAAGTTGCGAGCTTCGTTCTTAACTCACCGCTTTCTTCACGAGCGCGCTGATCCTCGCCTCTTCGGCTGCGGTCAACTCTTTCAGCGCGAAGGAGGTCGGCCACATGGAGTCTTCGTCGAGGTTCGCTGTGTCGTTGAAGCCGAGCGTCGCGTACCTCGTGTTGAACTTCTGCGCACTTTGGAAGAAGCAGACAATCTTGCCGTCCCTGGCATACGCGGGCATCCCGTACCAGGTTTTCGGCGAGAGGACTGGTGCGCTGGTTGTGATGATCTCGTGGAGTCGCCTGGCCATGGCGCGCTCTGGTTCCGGCATCTCGGCGATCTTCGCGAGTACGTCGCTTTCTCCTTCCGCCCTGTTCTTGTTGGCGCGCGCTTCTGCTTTCATCTCTTTGGCGCGCTCCTTCATCGCGGCTTTTTCCTCGGCTGTGAATCCCCTGGATTTCTTGTTGAGCGCGGCGGTGCTCCTGGCGGACTCCTGCGTGTCCTTCTTTGCAGATTGGCTCATAAAAACCTTCCTTATAGTGATCTATAGTGATCTTCTGTTGGAAACCTCACCGCAGTTCGACTGCGGACTCGTGCTTTTCTTGTCATACGGAGTTTTCGTGCTGGCAGTTAAGCTGTGAAATGATCGATGTTTACGCGTTTCCCGGACCTTTTTCTGACTGAGCCATCAGCCACCGGTTGCCGTCGGGATCCCTGAAGTCAAACCATTTGACGCCTGAGCCCGGGCCATACAGGTCATCCTTCACGTCGTGGACCTTGACGCCCTTTGCGTTGAGCCTGTCGTGCGCCGCTTCAATATTTGAAGTCGAGAGATAGAGCGTCATTGTACCAGGTTTCATGTGTCCATGCATCGTTGACAGAGTCAGCGAGGCGCCTCCTCCTGGGAGTTCAAGGGAGACCCAGTGCTGATCGCCCTGTCCGTAGTCTGTGGTGACGGACCAGCCCAATTGTTCTGCGTAGAACGCTTTGGCCTTCGCCATATCTGTGACTGCCACCATTACCATAAGAAGTTTTTCATCAGCCATTGTTGTAACCTACCTTTCACATGTTGTAGAACAGTGTATTGTGTGTTTTCCTCACCTGTTAGAGATCATCACCTGTCTCGTGCGAGGACGCCTCCTTACTCGAGAGGGAGAGCAGCACGAGGCCGAGCCGGGTGATCTGTAAGAGCACTCCCTGCAAGGCAGCCTGATCCGGGAGCATGCCTTCGAGCAGCGTGGTGCCATCCTGCTGCTGCTTGAGACGTAATCTCCCAAACCGGCTTTGCCAGGACGGGTCCAGGTGTCCCTGGATGCGGATGCGATAGTGCATGGGTCTCCTCCTCTGTCCTGTTCGCTCTGACCTGAGGGAAGCATACCAGGAACGCAGGCCCTGCCACAGTCCTCAAAGGTATACCAAAAGGAGTAGTTGCGTAAGGGAGATGTCGGACTGTTGGGGAGAACGAGGGGTTAGAGCAGCGAGCGGGCACGTGCCCGGGCTACCGCCTGGGTGCGGCTGGTGGCCCCGAGCTTGCCAAGCAGATTGCTGACATGTTTTTTCACGGTGGTCAGGGAAATCACCAGGGTCTGGGCGATGTCCTGATTGGAGGCCCCGGCGGCCAGCAGGCGCAGGACTTCGTGCTCACGCCGGGTGAGGGTTGTGCCCGGTACGGAGAAGATCGGCTGCGCGGTGGGTGCGGGAGAGGATGTTGCCAGGGATGTGCTCACGCCTTGCTGCTCCTGCTCGAAAGCGGCCAGCAGCTTTGCGACGTAGGCCGTGGAGGAGGAAGCCAACTTGTGCTGGTGGGAATGTGGGGGAAGTAACGCCTCAAGCGCCTGGCGCATCGGTTTGCCTTCATCCAGGTACACGCGCAGGTAGCCCTCCGGTTCCGTCAACGCAAAGAGGCGCGCCGCGACCACACGGGTCTGAT
>JAFMRP010001317.1 GCA_017354095.1 Ktedonobacteraceae bacterium | reverse complement strand
CCACGCGGACTGAAAGTGCTGCATACGCTTCTCGATTTCTGGCGTGACGAGCATGAGAGGCGCGGCTATCAGGAGATCGCGACCCCGCTGATCAACGATTACAAGCTCTGGCAGATCTCGGGCCATCAGGGGCACTATCAGGACAACATGTTCTTTATACCTATCGATGAGCATACCAAATATGGTGTCAAGCCTATGAACTGTCCTAACGCCATGCTGGTTTTCAATCTGAAGAAGCGCAGCTATCGTGAACTGCCGCTGCGTTTCTCGGACTGCAGCGTGCTGCACCGGCATGAGAAGTCGGGAACGCTGCACGGCCTGCTGCGCGTGCAGAAATTGATGCAGGATGACGCGCACATCTTTGTGATGGAGGAGCAGGTAGAGCAGGAGATTGAGCGCATCTTCGCGATTGTGGAGCGCTTCTATGCCATCTTTGGTTTGCGCTACTCGTTCTGCCTGGAGACGCGACCGGATGATTATATGGGCGACCTGGCGATGTGGAATTACGCCGAGGTTGTCTTGAAGAATGCCCTGGAGCGGCATGTAGGAGCGGGCAATTATGACATTGCTGAAGGGGAAGGTGCTTTCTATGCGCCAAAGGTCGCTATTAACATGGAGGACGCGCTGGGTCGTGTCTGGACGATGGGGACGATTCAGTTAGATTTTAACCTGCCGCAGCGCTTTGGCTGCGTCTATGTGGATCGCAACGGGAAAGAGAAGATGCCGATGGTGCTGCATCGTGCCATTTATGGCTCGCTTGAGCGCTTTATTGGCATTTTGATCGAGCATTTCGACGGGGCGTTTCCCGCCTGGCTGGCGCCAGTGCAGGCGATGATTATACCGATTGCCGACCGGCACATGGAGTATGCCGAGCACGTGCGCGAAGTGCTGCGTGACGCGGGCATTCGGGTCGAGATTGACGAGCGTAACGAGCGTATGAATACAAAGATTCGTGACGCGCAGTTGCAGAAGGTTCCGTATATGCTGGTGGTGGGCGATAAGGAGGCTGATGCCGGGCTGGTGGCGCTGCGGCTGCGTACCAACGAGAATCGTGGAGTGATGTCACTGATGCAATTTGTAGAGTATGCCAGGGAGGTGATCAGGACGAAAAGTCGTGAGTTGTAAGTTGGGGGGCGGGATGTAGGGAACTGCATTCTGCCCCTTCTAATTATGGTATTGTTTCTGGCTGTAAATCTTTTCTCTAATCCGCCAGAGGCAAGGCAAGAGAAATACTCCCTTCTTGCTCGCTCCAGATCTGTCCTCCATGTTCGTGCAAAATCTCATGGCACAGCGCAATACAAACTTCTGTCTCGCTCCATTCAAGTGCTCGTAACTGTGCTTCAAACTCCTCTTCTTTTTCCGGAGCGAGTTCTGGCAGATCGCTTCGGAAGCGAAGCGTTAATTTCGCTTCTCGGCCCACGTGATTTGAAATGGGCTCAAGATAGATCTCGGCAGGCATGGAAACAGTATGTTTTACAATTATATAGTTGAGGAAATGTTCGAGAAGTGCTTCCATCCAGAAAGGGTCACACATGATAAAAAGCGGTTGAGCAGGCATGGTGACTTGCAAGATATGATCGGGATTGAGGGGGATACGTTGCTTAATGATTTGTCCGAGTAAAGCCACAAGATCTGTCCGGACAAAGTTCTGACAGAGGGGTTCATCTATTGCGTTGGGCGAGAGTTCGCGTAGTTGAAACAGAAGATTATTCAAGCGCATTTCTCGACTTTGCATCGTTTGCAAATAGCCTGACCATTGTTCAGTCCTAGATTGCCAGGCGTCCCGTGTTGGGGGGAAAGCTTCTTGCGCCTGCGTCGAGATTGCGCGTTGTAACAGGTGCCGATATCCAGAGAGCACGGCCAGCCCATTGCCCAGTTCATGATGGAGCACTTTGAGCAGCGTATAGTTGATGGGAGCCTCTCTTAAGCGCTTGACCAGATCACTTTCGCTTGTTGCCATGTTCGTTTTTCCTTTCCATCCCAGCACTTTTTCATGTTCGAACCCCTCTCCTGTCTACACGACGACGCAAGCTCACAATGATACATTGCCCCTTTCTCGCATGGCTTTTGCCTGGCTTTCCGTGAGCCCTGTTATATCGACCATCATTTCCACTTTCCAGGCTCTGCCAGAGAACAA
>JAFMRP010001316.1 GCA_017354095.1 Ktedonobacteraceae bacterium | reverse complement strand
ATTCTTTACTTTTAGCTGCTTGTTGCAGAGCATACCGTTGATGTCTCACGGGGAAATCACGGAACAGAGGCATTCCCTCACGTTTCTATCACAAGATCATTTCGAGCAGGCGGCTAAGAGGCTCAGGGTCCTGCTGGGTGTGTGGAGCAGCGCTGAAACTGCCCACCGACTGACGAGTACATGAGGAGCATGGATGGATGAGGCACAGACTGAAGGGGCCGCTTCCACCTGCTCGGAGTTAGAGGAGCAGCCTTCCCTCCAGGGGTGCGTGTTATGCTTTTTATGATCTGCTTGTGAAGCAGGAGTGCGCATCTGTGATCTCCTTGAGATGGTCCTTTTCTACAATTGGGCGTACGCAAGGATGTTCGTTCTCAAAGGGAGATCCATGATGAGCAAACAACAACTCGAACCAGAACACGCCTCTTCGGTCGAAGAGTCAACCAGAAGTTCCAATCGTGCTGCCTCTCAAGAGACGGCAGAGAGAGGCGCGACAACACTCATCCAACCTCCGCATCCAACATCACCCAGGAGAACATGGAAATGGCTCGCTTGGGGCGGAGGGGTGGTGGCTGTGCTCCTCGTCGTTAGCTTTGGCCTGGCTTAGTATGTGGGGACCAGGGGTGGTGACTTGGCGCCTGCACCGGCTTCCCCCCAACCCGTCTCGCAGGTGATCCCACCGGCCCACGCCACCTATGATGCTCATGCTCCTGCTGTATTGCAGGGTTCTACCGTCAATGTGACACTCTCCGTCAAAGAGGTGCTTGTCTCCATTGCACCGGGTGTGGCCTATCATGCCTGGACTTTCAATGGCACGGTTCCAGGGCCGGTCATCCGCGTGCGACAAGGGCAGACCGTTCACTTTACCCTGGTCAACGAGGGGGCCATGCCGCACTCGATTGATTTCCATGCCGCGCAAACTCCCTGGAACGTGAACTACCAGGAGGTCGCAGCAGGCAAAAGCTTCTCGTTTAACTGGAAGGCCAATGCTCCAGGCGTCTTTATGTACCACTGTGGCGCCCCTACCGTCATCTACCATATGGCCAATGGGATGTATGGTGCGATCATTGTCGACCCGGCAAAGGGCTGGGTGCCTGCCCAGGAATATGTCCTGGTCTAGAGTGAGTTCTACACCGCAGCCTTGCCAGATGGTTCTTACACGGCTGACCCCAGGAAACTGACGGCAGGCATTCCAGACTATGTAGTGTTTAACGGCTATGCCAACCAATACAAGGCCAAACCGCTCCAGGCAAAGGCAGGAAGCCGCATCCGTCTCTTCCTGGTGAATGCTGGCCCCACAGAATTTGCAGTCTTCCATGTCATCGGAGCGATTTTTAGCGACACCTATGCCGATGGCAATCCCGGCAATCACATGGTCGTCAATCAGACCATCACTATCCCGCCTGATGGAGGCGTGGTGGTCGAGTTCACCATCCCAGAACCGGGACTCTATCCCTTCGTCACGCACTCCTTTGCTGACGTGGACAAGGGAGCTCTCGGCGTCATCAAGGTGAACTCCTAGTTCAAACAGGAAAACCATGGAAGGAATTTCAATATGAAAAGACTTTTGATCGCTCTTCTCACCTGTAGTCTGCTCTCCGCGCTGCTGGTGGCGTGTAGTAGTGAGGGCAATTCGACCACGCAAAGTTACAGTGTGCACATGAATGCGACCAACTTTACGCAGTCATCGATTACCCTTACCAAGGGCAGTTCCATTACCCTGATCAATGATTCCTCGGTTCCCCATATTTTTGCCAACGGCAGTTGGATGAATGGGGGGGCGCAGGCGATGCACGAGCCTGGTCTACCAGCACTCACGCATCCGCAATTGATGGGTCAGGCTTCTCAAACGGTCGGGCCATTTACTCAGGCTGGAACCTATCACTTCTATTGTACAGTCCATCTACAGCGGTCTTCATACCTATTGAACCTTGAAAATGTAGAGTTTTCCCTCCTCACAAGGGGTTGACACAGAGACACATTGGTGCGCATCCCGTAGGCAATGCAAAGCCTCTCCTTGCGGTTCTCAGGGCCATGTGAGTGTGTGGAAGCGAGTATGTCTTTAGGTCGGCTGCGTGAGGAAGAGTGCGATGGTACGTGCCATGAAGAGTGAGCAGGTGTTGTGGGTCACATCCAAAGGG
>JAFMRP010001315.1 GCA_017354095.1 Ktedonobacteraceae bacterium | reverse complement strand
GGTATCCGGGGGCGTAGCCCCCGAACCCCAGGCTGGCAGCCCTTATGCTCCTGTTCAAATACAAATGTCTTTCAATGAGAAGACGTAGCGGCGACAGTATATTCTCATATGTTTATTTTACGACAAAGATGCGTATACTACCAGGCGTTGTGTTGTCTGGTGTTGTGTGGGAATCCAGGCACCTGCGCAGGTAATCAGATTGAGGTAGTGGCCACTGGTGTTGGCGAAGATATCCTGCAGGGGAGCATGACCGGGAGCGTAAAATGCCAGGTTCAGTACGCGAAAGTGCAATGTTTTGCCGCTGGCCAGTATGACGATTATTTCGTCGCCGATTCTCAGTTGATTGAGGGACCAGAAGACGGCGGGTGCGCCGCCGGGGCGATCCAGGTGGCCGTCGATTACCGCGCTGCCACGTTCGCCAGGCAGGTGGCCGGCGCTGTACCAGCCGACATGATTCCAGGGGTCCTGCCGGGGTGTATCCATGTCGCCCTGGTTTGTGATGCCTACGGGCTCGATCAGGGTATCGATATGGATGGCGGGGATGACCAGGCGACGCGGGGTATCGGTCGAGGCCGGAGTTGTGGTAGCCGCGATCGCGGTGGGGAGGGCTGATGTTGCTGTGGGGGTGCTGATTCCAGGCATGGGGTGGGAAGGCTGAGCCGCAGCGCTCTCGCCGCAGCCCGTGAGAATGAGCAGCAGGGCGGGCAGGCAGAGCAGGGCCAGGAGATGGCCACGCGTGAGAGGGGTGGCCTTACATGTCCCGTGGGCACGGGATCGGAGGGGTGCGAGCCGGCCCCCCACGTCCCCCGGCCACCCGCAAGGGGTGGCCTTACATTTTGGGTGGATAGGAGGAGAAGATGGGAATAGATTTTTCGTTTGCATGTCGGTACCCTCTGTGCGGCTAGGGGCGGCGGTGGGCCCGCGCGTAGCGATAGGCCGGGAGGGCGAGGAGGGCCAGCAGAGCGCAGCCGGCGAGCAAGAACGGCAGCCAGTTGGATGTTTGGGCAGGCTGTTCAAGTGGTCGGGGGTCGCTGCCGGTGTTGGGCATATTGGGCAGGCCCTGGGCACGGGCGGAGACCAGGCGAATCTGAGGGTTGCCGGTCACTTTGCCTACGGCGAAGACGCTGGTGACGGTATTGGCGGGCAGGTTAAGCGAGAGTTTAGGAAGCGAGGTCTGCCCGATGGTTGCGCCAATGTCGCAGGGGCCAGATGGAACGGAGATGTAGTTGCTTGTTTTGGGATAGAGGGTATTTTGCAGGGTTGCATCGTCGCCGATGGAGACCTTGATGTTCGCGGCATCGGGCGAGAGCTGGTAGAAGCGTACTTTCGCTTTGTTGGGCGCGACCTGGTTATCATCGACGAAGGCCTGTAAGGAGAGCGCATTTGAGTCGCTACCGAGGGCCGCGACTGTGTAGGTGGTTCCGGCGGCGACGGTTAGTTCTTGAGTGACGATCGAGGCATTGATGCCTTTGCCGACGAGGGAGATCTGTACTTTGTGCGCACCAGGTGGGACGGGGACGTAGTCAGTTACGGCGGCGAACTGGAAGGTGCTGAGCAGCTTTTGCCCGTCGACGAAGACATCGGCGATGCCGATAAAGGGGGAGGCATGAATAACACGAACATAAGAGGTGCTGGCGGCAGATGCCGACATGGGAACACAAAATAGCATCAGTAAGAGGCTGGCAATGCCTGCCAGGCCACAGCGATAGAACAGAGAGGATTGATAAAGGCGCATAGAAACACCACCCTTCACTAATATTCAATTGCCACTACTACCAGAATCACAGGACAGACGGATTATACGAGGACTACATACTACGATCGATAGGTTCAATATAGTAAATAGAGTCTGGAGGTATTATGCGGCAAAATCGATAGATAACGAGGTGATGATATGGTTAAGGCTCAGTTATTATCGGGCGATTCGCCGGCATATTCCTTAACTCCGCGTATTTTATACAAATGTCATATTTGAATGATACCATATGACTCTGTCAAACTTCGTTTGATGGGGATGCGCCGACCTCTTGTCCAGACTCCCAACGACGCTGCGCGTCTACGGCTGCACCGTCAGGGAGTCTGTAAGGAATCGCCTGCGGCGGCGCGGGGGTGAGAAAAGCGGGGACACCCCGCGCCCC
>JAFMRP010001314.1 GCA_017354095.1 Ktedonobacteraceae bacterium | reverse complement strand
AGCAGCAGCGAGGCGCCCAGGATCTGCAGCAGCGTGAAGGGAGCGCGCTTGAGATACTGGGCAGTGTAGCTGCGCAGAGAGAGCTGAGGCGCACTGGCGTCACGCACAAACTGCACCCCTGGTTCCAGCGTGACGACCACCCCAGTAAAGCCGGTATCGAACTCCTCAGGGGTCAGGTGACGGCGGCCAGCGGCCGGATCGACGACGTCCACCCCGGTGGGCAACCAGCGCTCGACGATCAGAAAGTGGTTGAACTCCCAGTAGACAATGGCTGGCAGATCGACGTAGCGCAGATTATTATCCTGGAGCGAGATGGCCCGCACCCGCAACCCGTAGCTGCGCGCGGCCTTGACCAGGTCCAGCGCCGACATGCCATCCCGTCCAATGCCCGCCCGCTCGCTCACATCAGAGATACTGGAACGGCGTCCATAGTACCGCAGGATCATGGCCAGGCAGGCCGCGCCGCATTCGACATGGCTCATCTGCAACAGTGGCTGCACCCGCTTGCGTCTGACCCCCCAGACCAGTCCCTGCAAGGCATGGCGCAGCCGGCCTGGCCGTGATGGACTCGATGGCTCCTGCGTCTGTGGCTTCGGCTCCTCCGGCGGCGCGAGTGGTTCAAGGGCCATGCTATTGCGTCTCATGACGCTTTCGCGATGCGCAATGACGCTGGCGGTCAGGGGCGAGACCTGTTCCGGCTCCTTCACCCCCAGTCCAGAGAGCAGGGCCTTCTGGCGTACCGTGGTTGGTGGTTGCTGGGGCGGCTGCGCCGGCAGGGCAAGCTGGCCCGGGTATGACGGCTGCGGTGACCGTGGTGGTTGGTGAGGCGGCATCCCATTCATCTCTCTCGTCTGCTCCGTACAACGTTTGTGCTTTGTGGTGTGGTAACACGAGACTTGCTGAGGAAAATCTGCTTCAGATCTGTAGGGGCAAGGGGGTGTGGATGGAGTAGGGCCCTTGAGGTTGCCCTTCTTTCCCTTTGCTTATTTTCCCAAAAACGTCTCGTGCAATCGCATCACCCAGCATCGGTCTAAAAGAACTGCGCGATAACGGAATGCGAACCGGTCTGCACCTGGCCGCTGACCGGACTGCCGGCGAAACTGCGCGCTGGTCCCAATGAGCTCAGCCGCACGATGACAGCGATGCTGGGCCCGCTGAGCGCACCAGCGGTGCCGCTATCGAGCGCATAGCGTTGACGTGCATCACCAGGACCAATCGAGGGCGAGTCAATCCGCTCGACGCTGCTGTCCATGCGCGACCCATTGCTGCCAACCTGCACCTGAAGAGGGGTGCCCACGTGGATCTGCGCGGCATGACTGGTGGGAAAAAAGATCACTGCCTCGCTGTCTCCCCCGGCTCCTGGCCGAAGAACGGTCCCTGGACCCGTCACATACGTCGGAAACTCGACCGACCAGATAAGCACTGCCAGCAGCAGCAAGAGGGCCAGCAGTAGCCAGCTATACGCAAACACTGGAGGAGCTACCGTGTGAGGTAACAGATCTTTCTCGCGCCGCTGCGCATACTCACGTAGTGCACTGTCACGAAAAATCTGACGACCAGGCTTACTCGCCAATATTTCCTTCGCTCCAGCTATGTTCACTCATACATCCATCACTGTTTTTTATATACAGCATGTTCTCTTCAAAAAGCGGCAGTGCCGCTGAAAAGCGTGAGATATGGGATGAACCATCGAACATCGTATAAGCTCACAGTTCGAAGGTTCATCCAAATCAAAATCTTTCCTTGCTACAAATGTGGTTCAATAGTAGCGTTCGCCGCCATTGTTCATGTATCACTAGAAAGCTTGAAGATTATCTATTTAATGTTTGTGTTTGTGGCGTTTGAGGTGATTGAGATGAATGAGATGATAGAGATGTCGATCATGGTCAGTAATACCACTACCACTGCCGGGAATCAGGCCACCGTTGACCTGTCTCAGTTCCTGCTCATCCAGTTCGATGGCTATGGGCTGCTTGCGAGGTTGCTGGTTGAGTGATTTCTGGTTGTTACCTTTAAAAAAGCTTTTCATGGTGAATATCTCCTTTTACCTCTTCTGTTAATTTTGTTTTCTATTTCAGAACATCATCGACATTGTCCAGCAATGTGCATGTTCGTCCACTAGACACGAACCAGTTCTC
>JAFMRP010000295.1 GCA_017354095.1 Ktedonobacteraceae bacterium | reverse complement strand
CCCGTTGTTAGCGCTTCTGTCGCTGTATAGCTTCACCTGGACAGCTACCACGCAGATCGCTTTGTCTGTGTATCCACCAGTACTCAACAAGGAGGAGTGGCAAAAGTGGAAGTAAAGACGAGTACAGAGAAAAAGGAAAAAGGAATAAATGGAGTATTATACTATTGGAAACGCATAGGAAGGGAGATCAGCCCTGTCTGGTTTTCCTGCGTGATGGGAACTGGCATTCTCGCGCTCAGTATGAAGCTCTCTCCCGTGGAACTTAGCATGAGCCACACCCTGGGCATCGTGTCCTTACTCGATCTATTGGCCAGAGTTCTCTGGATGAGCAGTGTGCTGCTGTTTATTCTACTAATACTACTCTGGGCTGTACAGTGGATATACCATCCACAGCAATTGCAAAGCAGCTTGAATAATTTTATGCAAGCGCAAACATGGGGCGCCCCGCCTATGGCGTGCTTCACCCTCGCGAGTGGCTTTGTGATTATCGGCCCTGAACTGTTTGGCTTCTCACTGTGCCTGTTCTTCGCGCAGGCGCTCTGGCTGATCGGGATCATTGCGAGCCTCTTCTCAGCAGTTTTTATCCCCTATCTGATGTTTACCCGCCATACATTGACGACGGATGCAACCTACGGCAATTGGCTCTTGCCGGTTGCTCCCCTGATTGGGGCGGCTGTTCCCGCTGCGCTGTTAATACCACACCTGCCAATCTCCTTGCGTACAGAGATACTGGTGCTCAGTTATATCCTCTGGGGTAGTGGCATCGTACTGGCGGCGATGATCACTATCCTTTTCTACGCTCGCCTCGCTTACTTTAAAGTTCCTCAAGGCGAAATGGTGCCCACGCTCTGGCTCATTCTGGGCCCGCCGGGACAATCGATCACCGCTATTTTCGCGCTTGGCGAAGCCGCCAGCGTCCATTGGGAAACGGTTGGTAAAACCTTGCATATCGCTGGCCTCATGTTCAGCCTGCCCATCTGGGGCTTCGGTATGTACTGGTTTATCCTGGCACTTCTGATGACGCTGCGAGCCTCTCGAACACACCTGCCCTTTAGCCTGGGATGGTGGGCTTTCATCTATCCGCTGGGAGTGTTGACGACGGGTACCTATGCCTTGCGTATGCATACACAGCTATATCTGTTTGAGATTTGTGGGATGCTGCTATTATGCCTGCTCACTGTCCTATGGATACTGGTAACTACCCGCACCCTGCGCTGTTTGTATCCCCTTTTCAAGTCGTCTTAGACTATCTCATCCCTTTATCACTTTAATGAGAACACTCAGGCTTAGGCCTACCGATCGCCTCGGATTGGCCAGTGCTACCAGCAATGGTCGTGCTGGGTGGTGTCGCCAACCATGACAGCCTTGACTCTGTACCCTACTACAGCGTGTATACTTTTCCCCAAAGGAGAACAAAGATGGAGACGCTTTCCATTGGACAACTGGCACGTCAGGCAGGAGTAAGGGTGGAAACCATCCGGTTCTACGAGCGTGAAGGTTTGCTTGAAAAGCCACCGCGTAGAGCTTCGGGTTACCGCCAATATTCAGAAGAGGTGGTCAAGCGTATTCATTTTATCAAGCGAGCGCAGCAGCTTGGCTTCTCGCTCAAAGAAATTATGGAGCTGTTGACGCTGCGCGTGGATGCCCAGACTTCCTGTAAGGAGGTCAAACGGCACACTGAGGCGAAAATCGCCGAGGTAGAACGGAAACTGGTTGCGTTGCAACGCATGCGGACAGCACTGCTCCAGGTCGCGGCGCTTTGCATAGGAGACGGACCAACCAGTCGCTGCCCGATGCTTGATGCCCTCGATCAGCAAGAACACTTTGAACAGATCACAGAGCCTCACAAAAGGAGAAACGGTTTATGAAACCTCCATCTCTGCTTCTGGAGCATAACATGAATGACCATACTATGCTGGCAACGCTGACCTGCCCCAACCTGGCTTGTCAGCATCAACAACCCATGCTCATGCCCAGCACCTATTGTCAATTGAGTTACACCTGCGAGGCGTGTCAGGCTACCTTCTTCCGCAGACCAGGGGATTGCTGCATCTTCTGTTCCTATGCTGATAAGCCGTGCCCTCCAAAGCAAGCAGAGGACAGGTGCGATCCCGATGTTCGCCATCGCTAAAGCAGGCCTTGCTCTCTGGACGGCGCCTTTTCACGGCCATGCATCTTAATAGCTCTCGTGACGAGAAAGTGTGATAAAGGAAGGAAACGAATGCAGCATTTATCACTCGAAATGTTGGCCTCCTCCCTGGCGGAGCAGTTGCGCTGTGCGCAAGAAGATCTCTGCCATCAGATCATTCATAGCCTCGCCCATGGAAAACCAGTAGCGCCTGCCACACTCCAAAACTTGCTCCAGATCAGTCAGCAGGAATTGAAGCAGCGCCTGGCCGGTCTGCCAGAAACGGAGTTTGACCAGGAGGGCAACATTTTGGGCTGGGGTGTTACCCTGGTGCCCACCACCCATCGTTTTCAGTTGAACGGAACGGTATTGTATACCTGGTGTGCCTTTGATACCGTTCTCTTTCCTCCCTCTCTGCATATGCAGGCATCCATCCACTCTACCTGTCCAGTCACCGGTCAAGCCATTACCTTTGTCGCCACGCCGGAAGGGGCGATTCGCGATCTCACTCCCACATCGAGCGTTGTGTCCCTGTTCGTTCCAGAGAGACGCCTAGACTGTGTCCGTGCTACCTTTTGTCACCAATCGCTCTTTTTTCAGTCGGAACAGGTGGCTTCCGTCTGGCTCTCGACGCATCCAGGCGCCCTGATTCTCTCGATCGAGGAGGCCGCCTTGGTGGGAAGTATGGTTGCCAGCAGACGTTTCATCGCAGGACAGAAAGGAAGCGTGGAACGCTCATGAAAACACCTTCTCGTCTGGCTCATCATGTACGGCCAACTGGTAGCGACGAAGCATGTGATGTCAGCAACATGGGCGCTTGATCTACTGGGGGATTTCCTACCCTCGTGCTCACCTGGCACTGGTGGCGGATTCGCCGCAGCAGGGCATCGTTCCATTTTTTCGGCTTCTCTCTGTTGTTGGCAGCCCTGTGCGGCTCCGCTGGGTGTGAGTTCCTGGCACTCTCAAATCTGGCAACGAGATATTCTGTGAAAAAAGGCTTGAAACGTCCTGTGTTCTCACCAGCGTAAGGGCTTTCCATCGCGGAAGAAGCCGCCGGTGGGTCCGCTAGCGGGCAATGTCGCAGCCCAGACAATTCCTGCGGCTCCCTGTGCAACCGGGCGCCCTCCCGCTCCTCCCATATCGGTGGCGACCCAACCAGGGCAGACCGCATTGACCAGTATGCCGGTTCCTGCCAGTTCAGCGGCCAGAATACGAGTGAGCGCGTTGAGTGAGGCTTTTGAGACGCTATAAGCAGGCGTGCCCCCACCCATACTCGCCAGTGATCCTCCTTCACTGGAGACATTTACGATACGGCCAGCAGAGCTCTGGCGCAGCAAGGGAAGAAATGTCCGACACATGCGCCAGGCCCCAAACAGGTTGGTTTCTAGTGCTGTATGCACGACATCCAGGTCCGCCGTCATCCCCTGCTGCCAGGTATCATACACAATGGCCGCGTTATTGATCAGAATATCAAGTTGCCCAAAATCAGCTGTGACATCAGCGTACAGGCGCTCAATACTGGCTTGATCACTGACATCGAGCTGATAGGGAAAGACGGCTAATCCCTCCTGGACGAGCGTATGCGCAGCTCTTTCGCCTTTGGCTCGATCACGTGCCCCCAGGATAACACGCATTCCCCGCTTCGTGAGCTGGCGAACCACTTCTAGCCCAATGCCCCGATTCGCTCCCGTCACCAGTGCCATACGGTTGGCCTGATCTCTCTCTTTCACCTTTCGTTCTCTCCCCTTGCCAACACATCGCGCACCTTTGCATCGTAGACGGAGGCGTTGAACCAGTTGGGATAGATGGCTCTCGGCTCCGTCAGCGCATCCAGCGTCGCCAGCTCATCAGCAGTCAACTCCAGGGATGCCGCGCCCAGGTTCTCCTGGAGCTGGCTGATCTTACTCGCACCTACCAGTACAGAGGTGACAAATGAGCGAGCGAGCAGCCAGGCAAGCGCAACTTGTGCGGGCGAAGCGCTATGTGCTCGACCGATTTCGCGCATGTTCTCAATAAGATTGTAGCCCTGTTCGCGATCAACGGGAAGTAAGTCAAAGCCTGTGAGTCGTCCGCCATCGCCACCGGGATTCTCACGCGTGTATTTCCCGGTGAGGAATCCACCGGCGAGCGGACTCCAGATCGTGATCCCGACGCCCGCATCCTTGGCAAATGGAACGATCTCATGTTCAAGGTCGCGTCCGACCAGCGAGTAGTAGGCTTCGGTCGCCCGGAATGGTGCCCAATGATATTCTCGCTGCAAGCCAACAGCTTTGGCCGCCAGCCACGCTGGCCAGTTGGAGAAACCTATGTAGCGTACCATTCCCCGTCGCACCACTGTATCAAGGGCTTCAAGTGTTTCCTCCAGCGGCGTATAAGGATCGAGGCGGTGAACCAGATAGACATCGATATAGTCGGTGTTCAGTCGCTGTAAGCTTCCCTGAACCGATGCGAGGATATGCTGGCGCGAAAGCCCCTGATCAATCAGCGCCTCGCTCATCCGGTTTCCCACCTTAGTCGCGATGACGACCTCTTGCCGGCGCTTCTCCAGCGCCTTTCCCAGCATGATTTCCGATTGTCCACCGGCATACGCATCGGCGGTATTAAAAAAATTGATCCCCTCATCAAGTGCTCGTGAGACCAGTTCGTTTGCACCGGCCTGATCCACTTTGTAGACAGAGCGAAATGCGCCTTCGCCGGAGCCAAATGTCATGCAGCCAAGCGCGAATCTGGAAACGATCAGACCTGTATTCCCCATCCGTGTATATTGCACGGAAGTCCTCCTTCATTTCTTTTTACCTATATACTACCGCAACAGGAAGAGAACATCGTGTTGTTTTCGTGCGAATCGTATTGAAAATGTGCTCACATCAATGCCTCTGGCGATAGACGAGAGGAGTCATTCCTCGATACCGCTTAAACGCCTGCGTGAAGTAGCTCTGGTTGGGAATACCCACTTCCGATGCTATCTGAGCAAGCGATAACGCACTCTCTTGCAGCAGGCGCTCGGCAGCGGCAAGACGCTGCCGGAGCACAAATTGATGCGGGCTCTCTCCAGTTGTTTGACGGAAGAGACGCGCAAAATGGTATGAACTGAATCCAACCTGCTGAGCAAGTGCCTCTAAGGAAAGATTCTCGCTGAGATGATCAGCAACAAATAGTGTTAAATTCCGCACTTGGCGTGAGGACAGCTTTCGGTCATACTCACGAATGCCCACCTCGGTCGTCGCATAGTGGCGCAACAGATGAGTAGCGAGCATCTGTGCAGCCGTCTCTGCATAGAGATTGCTGACAGCGCTCACTTCAAAGGCTTGTAGTTCTTGTTGCAACGAGAGGGCAAGGTGGGTCAGCAGGGGATCTTGCAGACCTGTGCGCTCTTGCACCATCACTTGGAGAGGGTCGCGGTCGCCAACTTCTTGCACCGTCCGTGTGAACAAATTGGCACTCAAGTGTAGATGCAGCGTTTTTAGGGGCTCAGAGGAGAGACTTTTCCAACGAAGAGCATAGGGCTCTCCGCCTGCTGGCGTCAAAAACCAATCGCCGGCTTGAACCTGATAGTTTTTCCAAGGGCCATCGATTCTTCGTTCAGCGCCCTGCACAGAGCCGCTTGTCACCAGCACCAGATAAATATCGGGGCCACCAGGGAAAAGCGTCTCCTCCAGATTCGACGGCTCATGATAGGCGCGCACCATGACACTTTCCCAGCCTCTTTCTCTGCTAGAGAGAACAGGGGAGGTGGGAAGATACTGCTCAAAATCAAGTGTTGAAGCCGAGTGAGGAACAACGTGCGTATGCATCTCTTATTCGTTCCAGCTTTTTATATGGGTCAGTGTAATCCGTATCGCCTGGGAATAGCTCTGTGCCATATCCTCGATCTTCCAGTTCATTTCCTGCAATCTCGCGCCATATTTCTCAACGTAGGCTGCCATCGTGGCTTTCACCTCTGGATCGGTGATGATCTCCGCTCTCCCGTCGAGGAGTACCACGTCGTCGCCACCTTTGAGGGCTTCCAAAGCCAGGACGACCCGATTATTCTGGCGCATGTTGCGAATCTTCTGATTTTCCGGCTGGCTAAAAATGAGAATCTCATCCTCGCCGTTCCACAGAAACCAGACCGGTACGAGATGTGGCCGCT
>JAFMRP010001313.1 GCA_017354095.1 Ktedonobacteraceae bacterium | reverse complement strand
TTCGCCGCTCATGGCTTTAGCGCCACCACCGTCAAGGCGATCGCGCAGCAGGCCGAAGTGCCCGTTGGCTTGATCTTCTACTATTTTTCCAGCAAAAAGACCCTGCTGGAGAGCGTCATTCAGGAACGCAGTATTCTTGCTGGTCTGCGCGCTGCCGTGGAGACGCTGGTGGTGGCCGATCCCCGTACCGCCTTGCGCACCCTTGGCCTGCGTTATCTGACCCTGTTGAAACAACATGAAGAACTGGCGGCTATCCAACTGCGCGAGTTTCGTTCGCATCCTGAAGTAGCGGCACAACTGCGCGCGCTGCGCGAAGAGCATGTACAGTTGATTTCCTCCTATATTCAGAAAGTGCTCCTGGCCGCCCAATGTGAGCCGCCGCGTAATATCCAGGTGATCGCGCGGATATTTCTCTATAATATTCTTGAAATTGTGATGATTGAAGATCTGCCCGACCCGTCTGGCTTTATTGAGGACATGGCTGATGTCCTGCTCTGTGCCATTACGAAACAAGCGTAATTTCGTGCTCTGTTTCGCCGGATAGTGTGGTATACTATTGAAGCCCAGGCTAGCCCGAGCGCGGCTAGTCCTTTTTTCTGTATCGTAAACACATTGAAGATTATCAGGAAGTTCAGCGGAAACGAAAGATTAACCCATTATGGCCCGAATCGTTGTGGCAATGAGTGGCGGCGTGGATAGCTCTGTAGCGGCCGCGCTGCTCAAAGAACAGGGACACGAGGTTATCGGCATGATGCTGCGCCTCTGGTCAGAGCCTGGCGTCATCGAAGACGACGGGGTCGAGCGCGTTGTGCAAAATAAATGCTGCTCCCTCGAATCGGTAGACGACGCACGGCGCGTGGCGCGCATGCTTGATATTCCCTTCTACCTGGTCAATGTTGAGCAAGAATTTAAAAATCACATTGTTGACTCCTTCTACGAGGATTACGTTGCCGGGCGTACACCGAATCCTTGCCTGAAGTGCAATCGTCACATCCGCTTTACTGTGCTGCTCAACCGGGCGCTGGCTCTGAATGCAGACTACCTGGCAACCGGCCACTACGTGCGTGTGGACGATCATCCCGTGACCAGCAAGCGCCGCCTGCGTCGTGCCGTCGACCGGGAGAAGGATCAGTCCTACGTGCTGCATGTGCTCAACCAGCACCAGCTCGCGCACGCCTGCTTCCCCCTGGGCGGTTATACCAAGCCCCAGGTGCGCGCGATGGCGGCCGAGCGCGGCATGCTGGTCGCAACGAAGGCGGAGAGTCAGGAGATCTGTTTTGTCGCCAATAACGATTATCGCGGCTTCATTGATCGCTACGCAACTGCCCGGGCTGAGGAGACGGTCGCGGTGGATACCGCCACAGATGCGAAGCCGCTCATTACCATTCCCCGACCGGGTCCGATCTACAATCGGGAAGGTAGCCTTCTGGGTCGCCATCGCGGTCTGGCCTACTATACCATTGGCCAGCGCAAGGGCCTGGGGATCGCCTCCAATGAGCCGCTGCATGTCTTGAAGATCGATGCCCAGAGCAACGCGTTAATCGTGGGTCCAGCCGCCGCCCTGGATCAGCAGGAATTTTTCACCAGCAATATGCACTATCTCAACGGCGAGACGCCGCGCGAGCCATTTGAGGCGCTGGTCAAGGTACGTTATAAGGCTCCAGAGCAGCCCGCGCTGGTCACACCCCTGGAGGGGCAGCGCGCTCACATTATTCTACGACAACCACAGCGCGCCATCACCCCTGGACAGGCGGCCGTTTTCTACGGCGAAGATGGTGAAGAGGTCCTGTGTGGAGGAATCATTAGATGACCGATCAGGCACATATCCGTAATTTCTGTATCATCGCTCACATCGACCACGGCAAGTCTACCCTCGCCGACCGCCTGCTAGAGTTTACCGGCACCGTATCCAGGCGCGAACTGGTCGCGCAGACGCTTGACCAGATGGAATTGGAGCGTGAGAAGGGCATCACGATTAAAGCTCAAGCGGTACGTATGCACTATACCGCGCAAGATGGCCAGGAGTATGAGCTCAACCTGATTGATACCCCTGGTCACGTCGACTTTACCTATGAAGTATCACGCAGCCTGGCGGCGTGCGAAGGCGCTTTGCTGGTCATCGATGCCACGCAGGGCATT
>JAFMRP010000294.1 GCA_017354095.1 Ktedonobacteraceae bacterium | reverse complement strand
ACACTAGACCATAACGACCAGTTTTGGCCGTTAAGAGGTACCCGTATATTACCTGTGATGAAGTACTCCCTATTGCTGGCCTCTACACTCACCTATTCAGATAGCCTGTAGAGAAATGATGAATACAGTTTTTTGAATACTGTAAAAATCTTCAGAACAAACCTTGCAATAGCTGAGATAGTATGATATAGTAACCTATACAACGTTTTGTAGCTAAAAAGTACTTTCTGCTGTCCAGCAGGAAAGAAGCATATTAGCGATGAAAGCGTAATCAGTCAGAGAAAGGAGTGGTACATGTATCGTCAATGGCAGCGCCGCTGCCAGGATCGGACAGGTTGTTCCCTTAATGTTCTAACGGCCATGCCATGGGAAAGGGTCTCACTGGATGATACCCGCAGAATAGGTGGTATAGGAGAAAAAAGGTATGACACCAAACGAACCAGAGAACTTCATATCCCGACCAGAATTGTCTCCCGCAGAGGAGAAAGCGGTATATGTATACATTCGCGGCCTATGCACAGGCCAACAGGGTACACGCCCTCGCGTCGGCGTCATGGAGCCCTTCATCAAACGCCTTGAACGCGCAAGCCGCGTAAGCCCGGAGGCTGCAAAAAAACTGTACAAGGAGTTCAAGAAAAATCAGTCCTCGTTCAGAACCTTCCTTGAACGACATGTACACATGCAGCAGTCAGAGATTGAGGCGGAACTGGCCATACAGAACTATATCCATAACGGGGTCCCACTCCCCGACCAGGAACCCGCCGCGCCAGAATCGCCAGGCGCAGAGGATACGTCCTCCGCCGAAGAGCTGGATGGCAAGCCGGGCCCGCTGTATCCAACCATCCTGGCACCTCAGGATGGCGCTACACCCACCGACATCACGCCGCGGCTTCCCAGCTCATTGTCGTTTCCCGCATACCTGGCCAATGAGGGCTGTTCCTGGCTGGATAAAGACTATATCCCCTTTAGCCAGCTCTGGTCCCCACGCGGGCACTACATCTATCACGAGGCGGTCGGCGTCTGGCTGCTCTCGACTCTGGCCGCGCGCCGCGTGGCCTTCAACTTTGGCGCGCTGCAGTACACCCCACTCTACATCACCCTGGTCGGGGTGACTACGCTGCACTCGAAAAGCACCACAGCCGGCATCGCTCAGAGCGTTCTGAAAGCCCTCCATCTTGACTGGCTACTTTCCGCCAGCATGATTACGCCGCAGAAGCTGCTCTCGAACATGTCCGGCAACTATGTGCCCCCGGCCTATCACTCGCTCAGTCAGGAGCAGCGCTGGCTGGTGGAAGCACGCCTGGCCTTCGCCGCTCAGATGGGCTGGTACTATGAAGAGTTCGGCATGCATCTCGACGCGATGGTCCAGAAAAGCGGCGCGATGGCGGAATTCAAGGGCATCCTGCGCGTGCTGGAAGATTGTCCAGCAACCTACACCTATGACACCGTGGCTCGGGGCACCGAGAGCATCCAGCAGCCCTACCTTGCCCTGCTGGCAAGCATGACGCCCGCCGATCTGCGCCCATATGCGGATGTCAATTCTCGCTTCTGGCGCGATGGGCTGTTCGCTCGCTTCGCGTTCGTGACTCCATCACCGCACGAGCGCAGCTGCGCACGCTTCCCAACAGGCGCGATGCGTATACCAGAGCCTCTGCTGCAGCCCCTGCGCGACTGGCATAAGTACCTTGGCTCACCCAAAGTAACCGTCAGCCAGCCGAACGAGACGCTCACGGTGAACCGCTCTGAGCTGCCCACGCGCATCTATGAACTTACCAGTGAGGTAATCGACGCCTTCTATAGCTACGAGACCTGGCTGGTCAATACGGCGATAGAACTCAACTCGGACTGGTTCTTCGGCAACTACGGCCGCCTGGCGATTAAGACGCTGCGCCTGGCAACGCTCTTTGCCTCGCTGGCCGGCAAACGACACGTCGAACTGACCCACTGGGCACGCGCTCAGATGGTCACCGAGCACTGGCGCTACGGCCTCCACGAGATGCTGCAACAGGTCAGTGCACCGCCCGTCTCGGCGGCCAAACAATTGGAAGATCGTATCATCGCTTTCGTGGCCGAACGCCACAATCCGACAGCGCGCGAGGTCGCCCAGTATATGCACGAGTCTACCCAGGTGATCAGAGCCATTCTGGAGTCACTGGTGAGCTGCGGCATCCTGACACGCGCAACCGAGAACCGCGCCATTCGCTACTTCATACGCCAGACCAAAGACGATAAGTAGCCCACCATCCCTGCCTGCATGACCCATAGGGGCCCGTTTGCGCTCAAACAGATCCCTATGGGTCGCCAACAACCTACATTACCTTTTTATAATCTCGCCGCGTGCCAAACTGTCCGTAACCCGCACGCAGAAAGGCATTCGCCATCGGCACATTCCCCACATCGGTATCGGCCAGGATACGCTCCTTGCCGGTGTCCAGCAAACAAACGGTACAGCGTGCCAGCAGATCATTCACATATCCCCGTCCCCGCCAGCGCGGCGCCACACCAATATAGCCAACCGCGGCAAAGTTCGTGCCACAGGCCGGTATGATCAACCCCGCCAGTTCTTGCTCAGGCGTATAGGCCAGTTGCCACCAGCCCGGCTCATAATGCATTGCCTGCAGATCAACAAAGAGGCGCCGCGCCTGCTCAGCTGGACCAAGCTCGGCCCGCTCAGCCAGAATGAGCTGATCAAACGTCCCCTCCGATACCTCCTCTATCGCGGCAATAAACGCCTCCTCGCCAACCTCCGACAGCGAGCGAAAAATGAGCCGGGGCGACACTACCGGCGCCGGACCACCCCGCCACTCAAAGCGCCGCGTCTGGCGCAAACAGCGAAAACCAAGCCTCCGCAGCAGCTCCGCTCGCCGCTCGGGAAACTCCTGCCACTGCGGATAAGCCACGGGCTGATCCAATACATAACCGAGCGCTCCGACCCCTGGAAAAGCCGATAGCACACCCTCGATAAACTGTTCCCCAAAGGAGAGATAGTCGTCCCGCTCCCACGGCAGTTCTAAAAGCACGAGATCAGAAGGCCGTTCCAGCGCGGGCAATTTCCAATAAGCGAGGGTGCCGCTGATCCGCTCACCCTCCAGAGCCACAAAACACCACTCCGGGCGCATATTGCCGGCCTGGAACATGTCACGCAGATAGCGCTCCACGTCTACGGCATGACTGCCCCGGCCACAAACCCGCGCGAAGTCCGGCAACTCACCCGCTAACAGTGGGCGAATAATCATAAAAAAGCTCCTTTATCGTATCGAAAACTTGCACAGAGGATCGCATGTTCATGATTATCACCCCCTTTCACTCTCAAAATAAGCACATGGCGCTTTCCACGCCACCCCGAACCCCACTATACCCCATATCAGCGCATAGCAGCAACCCAACCAGAAAGAGATGCCCATAATAATGTGAAGTAGTTCATTGATGATCATGTTACTATTGAGTCAAATAACAATTGTCTTGCCTGACATCACCTCTCCAGTCAGTAAACTCTTAAAAACCGTATCGAGGATGAAAACCTCGTTTTTGAGACTTACGTAGAGCATTGAGAGAAGGAGCACCATGTCCATTCCCCAAAGCACTCCCAGTAACCAGGGCCAGATATCAAGTTCACACTTTAAGAACTTCAAAGATTCTATCAGGTATTACAGGTTCTGGTGGACCCCCTTAGGCGCTATATGCACACTATTGTGTTTCTCATTCACCTGGTTTGGCGATACGCTTGGAGATTCGTGGCCAGTTTCGGGTTGGACTCTTGCTCTGGGGTCATCTGGCTATGCTTCGATCGATTTTCCTGGCACAATCCCGGAGCTGTTTCTGATCCTCTGGCTGGTCCCACTGACAGCTTTGCTGCTGCTGGGAATAGGAGTTGCTCGGATGTTTGTAAGACCCCTATCCTGGACGCGTATCTGGGCATGGATCTTCATCGGCATGAGCCTCGCCATTCTAGCCGTCGTCTCTCCTCAGGAGAGCAGATTCGCCGTCTTAGCCATAGACTATCGTACTCAGGAGAGTAGCTTAGGCTTTCCATTCTGGGTAACCGCCATAAGCCTGCTCATAGCCGGCGCAGGTTTATTAGCTCAATCTGACCGGCATCCTTCAGCCCAGAAGTCCGCTGTCGCCCAGCAGCACCTATCCCGCCGCAAGTTAGTACTCAACCTGGCAGGAATGGTGGGGCTCGCCGGAGTTGGCGCGAGCCTGGGCTCATGGCTCGTTATACGTTCTCTGAAGGCTCACGCGAACCGCATCGCATCTACACTCCCCAAATATGACGATGCAGTGGATTCCTATGCGCTTTCCTGGTCTGCTCAGAACAGATTAGTCCTGGCACAGTACCACGATGGTGACAATCTGACCATCCGGGAGATTGCGCCAGGAAGTCGCGTGATCAACACTTCTGGGCCAGACGAACTCTATATAAGTGTGGCTTTCTCTTCCAATGGCCGCTATTTAGCGGTAAGTAGTGCTTCCTCCTCCCCGCAACTGACCTCTCGAATATTGGATTTACAGACAGGCACATCCCGTCCATCGCCTCTATATTATAGAGCTATGGCCTGGTCCTCTGATAATTCACGCCTGGCTGGATATAGCCTTGATTCAGCAGGAGGTATCGCCATCTGGGACGTAGCACAGAATCGCCAGCTAGCACGATATCAGATAGCGGAAAACGCACTTGTTATCCGCCAGATTGCCTGGTCGCCAGATGATCGATGGCTGGCAATCACCGTAGGCCCGGATGCTCCAACGACGATCCATTTTTATGAGGCACAAACCGGGAAGAACGTTTCTATCCAGACGTTCGATCAGATTCAAAAGATACACGGTGATCTCACAGGCATGGCCTGGTCCCCCGATAGCCGTTATATAGCCCTGGCCTTTGCTACCACAGAACCTGTAGGGCAGGAACAAGAGATCATTACCCCTTATCCAGTAGTAATCTGGGATGTGGCTGCCCAGAAGTCGATTTTTTCTTACACGGGGCACCTGGGCGGCGTGAATTGTGTCGCCTGGTCCCCCGATGGCACACATCTGGCAAGTGGCGGTCTTAATGATCTGACCGTCCAGATATGGAATGCTACTACAGGGGAACAGGCGTTTGTTTTTCGAGGTCATAAAGACAGTGTAGGATACGTAGGATGGTCGCCCGATGGAAAATCGATTGCTTCTGCCGAAACGCCTGTTTTTTCTGATGGCGGCGGTCGGATTTTGACCTGGGATGCACCTGCCCTGTGAAATCGGAGCCTTTTCAACGAGAACCGAGACGCTCAAACAGTTCGCTCGGTTCTCTCAAAGAATGAACCTGGTCAAACTTCCCATCCAGAGCAGCAAAACGCTCGTCCATAAAACAGCCCACGGAGAGGAAAAGGCCGCAGACTCCTGGTCATCATGAGGAGGAAGCATGTCCCTCCTCGATCTTATCCAACCGCTGGTCGATCCCATCCAACCGCCGATCCACCCCGTCAAAACGCACGTCCACTCCGTCGAGCCGCTCCAATATCCCCCGGATATCTTCCTTCATGACACGAATGTCTTGACCCTGCGATCCAACCGTTACCGTGAGCGCCGTCACCGCCATGTTCGTTTCTTCAAACTGCTCCCGTATGGCCCGGTTCTGCTCGTCAAAACGCGCATCTATCGCACGCGCCTGCTCGTCAAATCGCACGTCTATCGCGTTAAAACGTGCATCCATCGTATCAAAACGCGCATCCATCTCGCTAAACCGCTGGCGGAACTCACCCTCCATCGCACTGAAGCGCGCGTCCATCGCACTAAAGCGTGTGTTCATGACGCTAAATTGCCGATGGATAGCACCGAATTGCTGCTGGATGGCACTGAATTGTTGCGCCAGTACATCCGTCAGATTATCAAATTTCCGATTCAGTTCGCTAATTGACTGTCCCATCTGCATTATCGTTTGCTCTCGCTCAGAAAATAACCGTCCATGCTCGGCAAATTGCCGCTCCAACGCCCCCACACGCTCCTCTAACGTCGACATACGAGAGCGCCCCTATCTGTGACAGTATAACATATTCCGAACATTTCACTAACATCCGCCATCTATTTCCTCCTGCTCATGTCCATAACTCATACACATCGAAATGTATGAAACCACACTGCACAGCTTATCACGTTTCTCATATAAGAACAAGATATTTTCCATGAAATTTTGCCATATCCAGCAAAATATATTTTATTGTCCACTAGCGCGCATGAGCAGCTCTACGAAGTTTCACTCCCTTCCTCCCACTCAGCCTCCTCCAACTCC
>JAFMRP010001312.1 GCA_017354095.1 Ktedonobacteraceae bacterium | reverse complement strand
ATCCGCTGTCTGTGGAGCCCCCGCAGGCCGCGAGAAGTGCCGCCGCCGCGCTGCTGCTAAGACCAAGTGCCATCGTTCGTTCAAGAAATACACGCCGTTTCATGCGGCCCGTTCGCACAGCGTTCATCATTGTGTCCAGGCTATCTGGTCGCTCAGAAACCATGCAGATCCTCCTTTGGACTCTGGACTGATTAATTAGGGACAATGATCAAAATAGCGTGGTATCGTTTTTACGTTGGCTTTTCCCTCCAGAAACGCCAGGGACGCCAGTAGCGAAATTTACTTGTCAAAGCGCTTTGATACTATTGTATGAATGCATGTTGAGGTTTGTCAATAGCTCATAGATCTCCATTCACTGCCCGCTTACTGATATTGACAACTCTTCTATTCTATCTTTACAATAAGCAAAGCGTTCTGATTAGTATTGATTGATAGTACCCTGTCAGTGCTGATGTGAGGGGATGACAGTGGGAGGTGCAGGAGGGCGGCTGCTTCTCCGATCGGCTGACCGCGCAGCGGTAGCCGCAAAAGCGGCGTTGCCGAGCGGAACAAGAGGGGCCCTCCTGCTTCCTTCCTCCTCGCGCCACTAGCGGTGGCGCCTCTGTCAAACTTTGTTTGACAGAGGAATAGTATGCTGGTTTGAGGAGATTTCGCTCTATGCCCACGATGGCTGACATCGCGAAAAGGGCCGGTGTGGCACTAAGCACGGTGTCGCATACCCTCAGCGGCAAACGCCCGGTTTCCGCGCAGGTAAGGCAGCGTGTCTTGCAGGCTATCGCCGAGTTAGAGTATGAACCGCACGCTGTGGCGCGCGCGCTCGCTACAAAACGGACCAGAACTATCGCCCTGCTCTATCCAGCACTCTCGAGCAGTCTGCCGGAACCGCATTTTGAGTTTGTCTCCGGTGTCCTGGAGGCGGCGAGCCTCAGAAAATACGGCCTGCTATTGTGGACAACCCCCAATGACGATCAGGAAGTGCTCAACATGATTCAGCAGGGGTTCATCGACGGCCTCGTCCTGATGGAAGTACGGCTGGACGATCCTCGCGTTACCATGCTGAAGAAGCGGAAATATCCCTTTACCATGATCGGTCACTGCCAGGAGAATACAGGCATTAATTTTGTCGATTTAGACTTTGATTACGCGCTGCATGCCTGTGTCGAGTATCTGGCAGGGTTAGGCCACAGGCATGTTGCTTTTATCAACCACTCCCCCCGCTTATTTGAGATTGGCATGGGCTATGCCCTGCGCTCGGAGGAAGCTTTCCATCATGCGTTGGCACAGTGGGGACTACAAGGCCTGACCTGCCCCTGCGAATCGCATACCCAGGCTGGCTATGATGCGGTCAATGATCTGCTGACCAGGGAGCCATCTTTGACCGCGATCGTAACATCAAACGCCTGGGTCAGTGGCGGCGTCATACGGGCGATCCACGACCGCGGGCTCAAAATCCCGCAGGATATCTCCATCGTCGGTGTGCTCTCCCCCCGCGTCGCCGAAATGACCGTGCCAACACTGACCACCATCGACTTCCCCTTTAACAAGATGGGCTACATGGGCGCGGATATGCTCATTCGCCAGCTGGAAGGCGAGACGGTGTCTACCCAGGTTCTCCTCAAACCTCCTCTGACCATCCGCCAGAGCTCCGGCCCCGCCCGCGATGCACAATTGACCCTCTAATCAGGTTATACTCATTGCCTCAAGCACCTCTGTGCGCACCATCTCCACGCTCGTCCCGAGATCGTCCAGCAGATCGGCAATGATGCCTTTTTCCTCATGCAGCAAACCAAGCAGCAGATGCTCGCTCTTGATGGAAGCCCCCTGTCCATCTCTGCGCTCGGCTTCATCGGCGGCCAACAAGAGATACGCCCGACATAGCGCGCTCTGCACGAGCACTACCGGCGCTGCCTGCGTCCCTCGCCCTTGCCTGCTCTCAATAGCTGCTTGCGTCCTGGCAAAATCTATTCCCACGTCCTTCAGGGCCTTGCCTACGAGCCCATCTTGCCTGGTTAAAGAGGCTAATCCAACCAGCAGATGTTCTGGCCCTACTCTATGAACCAGGCGTCGGGCTTCGACCCGCGCTCTCTCCAGCACTTTCCGGGCTTCTGGCGTGAATGGGTAGACTGCCAGGATCGTCTTATCCATC
>JAFMRP010001311.1 GCA_017354095.1 Ktedonobacteraceae bacterium | reverse complement strand
AGGCGCCCCGGTGATACGAGCTACACGTATCTGGGGAGGATATGCTCCAACCCCAACCTACCGCCTCACATTGGCAGATGGACGCCGGGCCTTTTTTAAAGGAACCTCTCGGGACTCCAATGCCTTTATGAAGGCCGCGCTGCTATCTGAAGAGCGTGTCTATCGCGACCTTGGAACCACTCTGGGGAGATGGATGCCACAATTGTATGCGACCTTTCATTATGACGATTGGCATGTGTTGATCCTTGAAGATCTTGGCTCGACGAGTGTACTCCCCTGGACTCCTGAAAAAATCCGTGCGGTCACGCATGCTCTTGCGGCGTTTCACCTATCATCGCTGGGTATTCAGCCGCCAGCATGGCTCCCCCAACCCGATCAAGCGTTATCACGAGAAAATTGGGTACAAACAGCCCAGGAATCCCAGGAGTTCCAAAAAATCGCGGCGCTTGCTGGTACAGCATCATCTCAAGCATTGGTATGGTTTCACGAGATTTCTCCCATCATTGACCATGCGATGCAGCAGCCCGCGCTCAGGGATGGAACCTATGCCATCCTTCACGGCGACTTGCGCTCAGACAACCTGCGTTTTATTCAGGGACAATTGTATCTATTCGATTGGCCAGCTATAATTCTGGGACGCCCCGAATGGGATATAGTCGAATTCGCGCAAAGCGTCACGGTCGAGGGCGGTCCGCCTCCCGAACAGGTGATGGGCTGGTACGGCGAACAATTCCCCCTGAATACTAATGCCGTCGAATGCGCGCTTGCCTGGTGGCTCACCTTTTTCGCCCGTCGCGCCTGGCAACCCGACATCCCTGGGCTTCCCCGGCTTCGCCGCTTTCAGCGCCAGCAACTGGGCGTCTTAGTCTCCTGGGCCGCCCGTCATTGGTCCTTCCCTCAGCCAGAATGGGCAAAACAACTGCTCGAATAGCCGTCTTCCCTCACCGGGGAAATTTCCGCCATAATGTAGACGATGAAGAATAAGTAGTGTACAATGAGCACTATAGGCAATTCTTCAAAGTCCCGGGCCGTGACGCCGGTTATGCGGCCTTCAATGGCTGATGCAAAGTTCAGGAGGTAGAGGGAAAAATGTCAAAGGACTATCAGGAAAGGCGCACCTATCGCAAAAGTCCTGGACGCCAGTATGGATACGACTACGACCCACTGAGATCGCGTAGTACCCACAGCCAGAGCGGACGATCAAATAATACAACAAGATCAGGCTCACAACTTGTACAGAGGCCCGACCCGCGCCGCACACGCCAGCTGCTACGCCAAAGCATCCTCGCCAACAAAACACGCTCGCTGACCACAGATACTTCCCAATCCGAAGAAAGCTACTCCGAAGAGCATTCCGCGCCTCACCAGGAATATCGCAGCCGCTATGTCTCGCCGGTATTGCCGGAAGACGAAGAGGAAGATTGGAGTGATTATGGCGATATCGATCCCGATATTGGCTATGAAGATCCCCTCGACGCCGATCTGGACTATGGCAACAAGATAGCCAGCGAACGAATCAATGCCGCGCCGTTGCCAACTCGTTCACGCCGCCCGGTGTCAAAGCATAGCCGGCGCCCTGTCCCCTCCACAGACTATGAAGATGCTGAGTTCTATGAAGATGAAGATGACGACGAATACGAATATATAGATGAGAAGCCAAAACGCAAGCGCAAACTCTCGCGTCGTGGACTGCTCATAGGCATCGGCACGGCCGCAGTCGCCACAACTGGCATCGCCGCCTATGAACTCGGCCCCAAGCTCCCCCAGGCCGTCAATACCGTTGGCAGCAATATCGAACACCAGGTCCAGGACGCCTTCAATAAAGGCCTGGCTCAGGGAGCCGACCAGGCACGTAAAGAATTTATTACCGCGCTCGACAACCTGGAAGGCGTGACGCTCGACGGTGCCATGGCCGCAGCCCGTCTAACTCGCGTTGCCTACGACGTTTTTGTCTCTCCGGTGATCAAGTTTGGCTCGGTTGTGACCGGCGACGTTCTGACCGGTATGCTCAACGCGTTCAAAACCGCCCGTGGCTGGCTGGCCGGAGCCTACCAGGATAACGCGACGCTCCAGGCGATTCAGAAAGTGCTGGAGAACTGGGTAGACCAGGCTTCCACGATGCCCAAGCATATCGACGCTGTTACAC
>JAFMRP010001310.1 GCA_017354095.1 Ktedonobacteraceae bacterium | reverse complement strand
CATGCGGCGAACCTGGAGGGGGGACTCGATCTCGAGATACTCGAAAGAGCGAACAACGAGATCGTCAGAAGACACGAGGTATTGAGGACGAGGTTCGTAACTGAGGCTGGTGAACCAGCACAGGTGATTGACGAATGGGCGCCACGAAGATTGGATATCTATGATCTGACGAGCTTGACCCAGGAGGAAAGAGAGCGGGAAGCACAGAGGATCGCGATGGAGGAGACAGCGACGGGATTCGACCTGAGCAACGGGCCGCTGCTGCGAGTGAAGGTTTTGAGGCTAGCAGAAGAGCAGCATCTGGTGCTCTACACCATGCACCACATTGTGAGTGATGCCTGGTCGATGGCGATCCTGATCAGAGAGATGGGAGATCTCTACCGGGCATACAGCCTGGGCGAGCCGTCGCCGCTTGCTGAGTTGCCGATCCAGTATGCTGATTTTGCCGTGTGGCAGAGAACCTGGTTGAAGGGAGAAAGGCTCGAACGACAGCTAAGCTATTGGAGAGATCGATTGGCAGGTCTTGAGCCGCTGAATCTGCCATTGGATCGTCCGCGACCGGTGATAGCGAGCCATCGCGGAGGGATCGTTCCCTTCGACCTCTCAGCCGAAGTGACCAGGCAGTTGGTCGAGCTCAGCCGGAGAGAGGGCGTGACATTGTTTATGACGGTTCTGGCAGGATTCCAACTGCTCTTGAGCAGGTATTGCGGGCAGCAGGATGTGGCGATCGGGGCAGATATCGCTAATCGCAATCGTGCCGAGACGGAGGGGCTGATCGGTTTCTTCGTCAATCAATTAGTGTTGCGCACCGACCTCAGCGGTAATCCGAGCTTCAGAGAGTTGCTGAAGAGAGTCAGGGAAGTGACGCTCGGGGCCTATGCGAATCAAGATCTGCCGTTCGAACGTCTGGTCGAGGAGTTGCAGCCTGAACGGGATCTGGGTCGAGCGCCTCTATTTCAGGTTGGTCTGGCTTTTGATAACGTGCTGCGAGAAGGGCGGAGATTAGGGGAGCAGTCAGGATCGATATGGGGGGCGGAGATTGTACGGGCGAAGCACGACCTGACATTTTTTGCGGAAGAGAGCCGCACGGAGTTGAGGGGAGCAGTGGAGTACGCCCGAGAACTGTTCGAGGAGAGCACGATCGTGCGCTTGACCGGGCATCTGCGTACGGTATTTGAGCAGGTAGCGGCGAATCCCGAACAGGCGATCTCAGAGATCGATTACCTGTCGCGAGCGGAACAAGATCAGATCTTGTGGGAATGGAATGCGACCACCAGCTCATATCCGGCTGGGGTTAGCCTCCATGAAATGATCGAGCGGCAGGTGGAAAAGACGCCCGATGCAATAGCTTTGGTTGAAGGACAGAGGTCTCTCTCCTTTGAGCAGTTGGAGAGATCGGCTAATCGGCTGGGCCATTACCTGCAAAGACTTGGAGCAGGACCGGATGTCACTATCGCAGTATGCATGAATCGAAGGATAGAGATGATAGTGGCATTGGTGGGGATATTGAAGGCGGGAGGAGCATATGTGCCGATCGATCCGAAGTACCCGGTGGAGCGGATATCGTTCATGCTCGAGGATGCGGAGGCAGCAGTTTTGTTGACAGAAGAAAGTGTGAGAACGAGCCTGCCGGAATCCCGTGCTTTTCAGGTGGACCTGGATGCTGAGTGGCGAGAGATAGCCGGACAGAGCGATGAGCGGCCCGAGACGGCGGTGCAGGCCGAAAACCTGGCCTATGTGATCTATACCTCCGGATCGACAGGAAGACCAAAAGGAGTGATGGTCAACCATCAGAGCCTGGTCAACTACATCGAGGCAGTAAGCCGGCAGTTGGAGATGGGAGCGAAGGATAGAGTATTGCAGTTCGCGTCGGTCAGTTTTGATGTGGCGGTGGAGGAGATATTCCCGACGCTGGCGACAGGTGGGGCAGTGGTGATCGATAGTAGAGGTGTGGAAGGTTCATTCGCCGAACTGGAGAGAGTGTTAAGCGAGGAACAGATCAGCTGGGTAGAGTTGCCGACGGCCTACTGGCAAGCCTGGGTCGCAGACCTGGAAACAAGACGGGGAGAGATAAGCGGGAGTATGAGGCAGGTGATAGTAGGTGGAGAGAGGATGTCGCCACGCAGCGTAGTGGGATGGAGAAGGACT
>JAFMRP010001309.1 GCA_017354095.1 Ktedonobacteraceae bacterium | reverse complement strand
AGGGCGCAGCGGACGGCCCTCGGTACGCTCCAGCCACCAGTGTGGCGTGGAGAAAAGATGCTGCCGTTTCTGTAAAAAAAGAGGATTGAGGCGATAGACGAACCGGGCGAAAGAGGGGAAGCTGACCCACTGCCCGGCAGGGACCTGAGAGAGCAGCGCCAGCAATGATTGACGGGCCTCTCTATTTTCGGCGTCGAGCTCGCCCGGTCGCAAGATGGGATGGTGCAGAGCCGTGGCGCGGCAGCGCAGGCGCAGGCCCTCCTCGCTCAGGTCATAGAGCTCTTCATAGGAAGAACTGGTCGTCCAGAGCTGGAACAGATCGCGGGCCGCCTCCATGCGTCCGGGTCCCAGCAGCAGTTCAGCCGCATTGGGCAAAACACGAAAATAAGGCAGACCGGTATCATCCCGGTACAGGATGTCAGCCAGGCGCAGCAGGCGCACCAGAAAGCGGAGAAAGGCCGGAGGACGAGCAACAGCCTTTTGTAAAGAAGAGAAAAGCGCGGTAGAAGGCAGATCCTCAGGTGGCGGCACAGCGATCGAGCCATCTCTGGCCAGCCCGCCTGACATGCGAGCGAGAGAGAACGTCTCATGATTGCGCGCGGGAGGCTCCTGCGTCTGTTCAAGATGGTGGCCATTCAGGGCGCGTGCGACAAGCAGGAGATCGGCCAGCAGGTCAAACGTTGTCGTCAGCTGCACCTCATCTTGCGCGGCCTGCTCAATAGCAAAGGGGGTGATGGGAACCGTGACACGCAGCGCGGCGCGTACCTCCCGTGGGACATACCAGCCGATATCGACCAGCGCCCCGCCCAGGCCAATGCGCTGCTGATTGGAGCTGTTCAAGTTTGTACGCAGCAGCAGCGCCTTATTTTGCAAGATCAGCAGCGTGCCCTGCAGCTGGTTGGCGTGTCCCAGCGCGAACCGCTCAAAGAGGCCGCGCAGATCCTCATCGGTCACAGACCCACCGGCCAGCGTAATGGCGGCCAGGAGCTGGCGCTGTGGCTTCTCCAGTGTCGCCGCGACACGGCGCACCGCCTCTGTTTGCTGCATGCTTGCCAGGATAGCATCCGCCAGGAGATGCTTGTTCATGCCATTGGTGGCAATGTCGTATTCGCGAGCAATGCCCCGTAACTCACTCAGCCCCAGCTGCCGCAAGATCTCATCAGTGCCGCCAACAGTATGAGTGGCCAGAGTGGGAGGTTCTGGTTTGATGGTGGGAGTGCGCCGGTTCTGAGCTCCATCTTCCGCTCTAATAATATGCTCGTGCTGAACGGGGGTGACAGGTGTCGATGAGGAGGGGGGAACAAGAAAGCTGATTGGCTGGGCCAGCCAGCGATAGAGCAGGGCCGCGGCATGGGCACAAAGCGCGGAGCCTTCGGCATGGCACGAACAGGTACTGCTCCATACCGTCGGACTCTGTATCTCAACCGCGACAGTGTAGCTAAGCGCCTCTGTCCGTACATCTGCCTCGCCGTCAGAAGCTGCGGTG
Organism: Ktedonobacteraceae bacterium; assembly: GCA_017354095.1. Lineage (GTDB taxonomy): Bacteria > Chloroflexota > Ktedonobacteria > Ktedonobacterales > Ktedonobacteraceae > Bu33. The sequence goes on along the minus strand of JAFMRP010001309.1, from coordinate 662 downwards.
GCCGGAGGAGAGAGTTCAACGACCCCTTCCAGCCGCATACCTTGACGCTGCGTACGACGCACCGCTCCACCGCGACAATACTCCTGACCCAGTGACGCCGCCGATAAGCCGGCCATACGCACAATATCGGCGGCGCTCAGGCGTTGTAGACTGCCTGGTACGATCTGCTCCATGACTTTTTAACCAACATGCTACACGATGCGCTAACTACGTTGGGCAATGATAGCACGAAAAAGCGCATGAGGTCAAATCGTTATCATAAGCCAGGCACGCCTAACGCCAGGAGATAGCATCGATATAGACCACAGCATCATAGCCAAATAGTACAACGCCAACATGGGTCGCCGGTCCCTGAAAATTCGCAGGAACCTTGAAGGTGATGGGATACCACGTCTGAACACTGTTGACGTATGTAGTGCTGTTATCGTCTTTAAACCACGTCCCTGACTGGTCGGCAACATAGAAAATCACCTCCACACTGCTGCCCTGCGTTTTCAGAATGTAGCCTGTAAGGGTCTCTCCGCCATTCAGGGTGCGAGGGACGTTGTTTGAGCCGATGGTGGGATACATCTGATCATTGTCGGAGTTGAACGAAATCATCAGCGCATGGCTGCCATCCTTTGCCTTACTTGTGGTATTCTGAATAGCCCGCACCGTGCTAT
>JAFMRP010000293.1 GCA_017354095.1 Ktedonobacteraceae bacterium | reverse complement strand
GGGAGATACCGAGAAGAGACGCCAGTTCTTTGGTGAGACTGATGACGTATTGAGCAACCTCGGGCCGGAGCAGTCTGCTCGTGATCAAGGTACATCATGTCCAGTCTTACGAGGTTGACCACGTCATCCGCCGACCGGATGCGATACTTTCTATCAGGACACTCTATGCTCAGACGCTTCGCCAGTTCGAGCGCGGCCTTCAGTTGGCACGTCTTCGCACTTCCCAGGCCATGCTCTGTACACAATTCGTGAAAATTCGCGCCCATTAATCCACTCAGCCCACCGTACTTGATCAACAAACGCTCTGATAGTTCAAGCACATTATCCTGTACGGTTCCTGTACGCAAAATAATTGCCAGCAATTCCCGCACATGAAGCGCCTCAGCTCCGTGCTTCTGCAAACGCTCGCGCGGACGATCTTCAGTGGCCATGTCATGTACGGTGGCATGATAGATAGGCTTCTGGTTGAGCAACTGATCATGTTTGTCTGATGGAATCGGCTTCAACATAGTGTAGGTGCTCCTTCCTCCTCTCAATACTTGAGGCTTTTTTATCAGGAGCACTCTACCGCACTTCCTCTCAGAATGCTATAGGCAAAATAGGAAACGAGCTGTGATTTCGGCACTAGTCTGGCATTGATGACATGTCTTTGTGTCTCTGGCCATCCCCGTACATCTCTTCCCCACGGCTGATTGTCCACATCGCGTAGGTGTGTGGCTCCCCCGCCTCCTCTCGCTCCTCTCCTGTTGCGGCAATACGTGGCAACATAAGAAAAATCGTACTACGATTATCAGGGAAATCCTGCACTTCAAGTCGCCCGCCGTGCCGCTCCAGAATCTTGCGCGAGACATATAGTCCTATGCCCAGCCCTATGTTAGGCCGTAGATCCCGAACAACAATAATTGCTTCACTTCCTGCCTGCTGCAATGTTACAGTGAGATGGTGGTCAGGCCGTACTGACGATTGCATATAGGGCAACAGTAAAGCAATTACCTGGCGCAGTTGCTCCACATCCACCTCTACCATCATCGACATCTTGACAAAGTTACAGACCAGTTGCAAATGGTGATTGCGCACCTGTTCTTCCAGCAGCATGCGACACAATTCCACTACATCACATTGCTGGCGCTGCGCAATAAAAACTCGCGACTCAATGCGCGAGGTACGCAGCAATTCCTCTACCAATCCCTCAATATGTTCAATCACATGCTCAACGTCTGCAAAGTCCTTACTCACCAGTGCTTCCGCCTCGGCATTAACAAGCTTTTGACGTAACAGCTGGGCCATCTCTTTCAATCGCACAAGAGGAGGCCGCAGTTCACGTGTCACCAGGCCAATGATCCTATCTTTTGTCACATTGGCTTCCATCAGCTCTTGTGTGCGTTGCTGCACCTGCTGCTCAAGCAGTTGAGCGTGCAGTTCCAGCGCATGCTGTTGTTCTTCTACCTGCTGTCTCAATAGACTGATCTGCAATGCCCGCTCCAGCGTTGCGATAAAGTCATCACGCTCGATAGGTTTTAAAATGTAATCAAAAGCACCGCCTCGCAGGGCTCGAATGGCAAGATTATGATCGCTGTGCCCGGTTATCAGGAGTACAGGCGTTCCGGGTTGAAGCTCCTGTACCTTCGCCAGCAGAGCCAGGCCGTCCATTCCTGGCATTTTGATGTCGCTCACGATGGCATCAAAGCGTTGTTCCTGCAGCAATTTAAGCGCTTCCTCCATGGAGGCAGAAACATTCACCTGGGCCAGGGATATACGTAGCCTGATTGTGCGCGGCAGTGCCTCTAGCAAGGTGGGATCGTCATCAACAATGAGAACATGAGGAGGCCCTACCTTCGCGGCAGGCCAGCTGAAGGCGTCAGAGAAACGCGGTATGCAAAAACGCGCCGGTAGACCCGTACGCAGACGAATACCTACATTATCTATAGTGAATAGATACCAGCCACCGGGATCAGATGCTATCTCCCCAGGAATCCATGATCCCAGAATCCTGACCTCAACATTATCTCCAGACCGTAACACATATCCATCTAATTCCAAATAATTATGCTGGCCATTGTAAAGTAACCTTCCCGTGCCGGTGGAAGTCTCTTTTTTCTCAGGCATGGTTGACGTATTTCCAATCATCGGGTTACATGCTCGATATTATTACGAACCACCCAGGCTGATCGGTTTCATCCCTCACGCTTAACGTGACACTTTTCTCCCAGTTTGTATCCGGGAACTCAAGCTCACTCGTGTCACAATAATGAAGACTTTCACTTTTTCATTGGACAAAAAGAACACTCAAAACAATAATATAAAGGTGTTGGATGGGGTGCGAGCCATTGCTTGTCTGAGCGTCGTTGCGTTTCATCTCAACCTGATCAATCATGACATTCATGTGTGGGAGCCCTATCCCACGACCGATTTTGTTTCCAGCGCTATCGCGCTAGGAGGCGGCTCAGGGGTTACGCTCTTTTTTGTACTCTCAGGCTTTCTGCTCTTTCTGCCCTACGCACGGGCACTGCTTTCCGAGAAGGAATGGCCTTCAGCACGACGCTTCTATCTGCGCCGCATTATGCGCATCTGGCCAGGTTACTATATCTCACTCTTGTTCATTGCCTGGATCATGCACCCGAGCTATTTTCACCCCACACACTGGGGCGAATTAGCGCTCTTCCTCACCTTCTTTATGGATTCCACCAAAAGCACATTCCAACAGTTAAACGGCCCTTTCTGGACTCTGGCTGTCGAGTGGCAATACTATATGCTCCTTCCTCTGTTAGCGCTGGCCTTACGCCGTATTATCGGCAAAGGTTCGCTGCGCCAGCGCTGGTGGAAGTTGCTGACCTGCCTGACTGCGCTGATCGTCTGGGGCGTCTCAACACGCTTCTGGGGGCTGTATTTCTACACACACGGCGATGCAACCTTCCTGGTGCCGCGCGCAGTACTCAACGTGCCGCTCTTCCTCCTCTACGGCGCGAGCGGAAAATTCCTGGAGGATTTCGCGATTGGCATGCTCATCAGCGCCTGCTATATCCTGGTACGGGAGACACACCTGCGAAGCTTAAACGAGCCGATCAGGCGTTACAGCCCTTGGATGTGTATAGCAGGCCTTGGCGTTCTCGTACTGATGACGCTCTGGAACGGCTACCAGCGCTTCCAGCCGGGCATAGCCGCATTTTTTGATGCGCTGATCCCGGCTTATAACTACTTCGCCGAAATCGGACTCTCTATTGGTTTCGGGCTGTGTGTGGCCGCGCTGCTCTTTGGCCCACAACAACTACGTCGCCCTCTGGAATGGACTCCAGTACGCTGGATCGGGCTGGTATCTTACGGGATGTACATGTGGCATCTGCCGCTGCTCGTCGGGTTTACAATCCAGATCCAACACAGGTTCATGAACGGTTGGAATACCTATCTGACCTATGCTCTCTACTGGCTTTTCGTCGCCTGCGTCATCTTCCCGTTCTGCTACCTCTTCTATCGCCTGATCGAGCAGCCAGGTATCAGCCTGGGCAACAAACTGCTGGCTCGCTCGAAACGTGGTGAGCAGAAGCCTCCCCCACCGCAGCCTGCGGAGAGGCGCGAGATGGAGCTGGTCGGAGCGCGCACTACCGTCTCTTAACAGGCGCAGCATGCCTGCCCCCACGGGCAGGCATGGCTAGCCGATCTTGGTGCTACCTTGCAAGATCAAGCTATCATCGGCGGCACAGGGCAAATGGGCGTTAGGGCCAATACCCGCGTCGGTCACATAAAACTTCCCCGCAAACGCTTTGCTGAGACGCGCATTCAACGACTGTTCCACCTGCTGGTTATAGGCATTGTTGGGAAATGTGAAGAACTGGAACACCGTCACGTCCGTTTTGAGCACATGCACCGCCAGGTTCCCATTTCTGGCCTGCGGCTCCATGGTCGTTTTGGCTGAACCTAGCTTGATCGACGTGTCGAACATGATGTCAGCCGTGACCACTAGGTTATTATCTTCCACTCCCACCTGGATATTAGTGGCTGACAGATGCTTACTGATCTGCATCGTGCCAATGCTGCTGCCCAGTGCCTCCAGCGATGAGGATGGCATTTCCACAAAGGCCGCCAGATTCTCCGCCTGAGACCTCGGCTGCACCTGGCTCTGCTGGTTGAGTGAAACACCAATCTTCATCCCCAGGGCCAACGCAGAGTCACCACATGATGGCGTCGTCTTCACTGAGGTCAATTGCCCCACTGGTATGTGAAAAGTGGTAAGGTTGCCGCTCATCAACGCCGGACTGGCATTCACTCGTTGCGCACTTACCTGAACAGTTGCGCTGTCAAGCCTGCTAAAAACGATAAGCATACTGGTATCGATAGGTTTCGGATCATTTGCATACATCTTCAGACGTACGGTGGTCAGTAGCCCATTCTGCTGTGGCGTAAACTGCGTCAGGACCGCGGAAGGCTGTAGCAAGGTCGTTGCCATCTGGAAAGCCCAGTCGCGATTCTTCTCCGGCATTTTACCTACAAGATTGTTGAGCACCTTATTGAACGCGCCCGGTATCTGCTGATCAAGCTGCTTCTGAAACATCGGCCGCAATGTGGACGTTGCCAGGTAGATGGTGGCGTCAAGCGGCGTCGTGTTGACAAACTGATCATGGCGGAGTGATGACGCACGTGGCTGCGCATGTACTGCGGCCGTGGTTAATACCATTTGCGCCAGTGCCAGCCCTACCAGCAGAAACAACTGGCCAGCTTTCCGATAGCGTCTATACAACATGGTCTGTTCTCGCTTTCCCTGCTGCTACTGGTGTGGAAGCAATTTGTTGAGATCAATCGGCCCGGTAAAACAGAATGAGAGTGGCGCGCCCTGCTCGACGTTGCCCTGTGTCGAATCAAGCTGCAATACGAGCATCTCAGTTCCTTTGCTACAGGACATCGATGTGCTGGTATGCACCGAGGTCAGCTTGACATTCTTGAGTTGGCTGCGCAAGGCTGGCATGACGGTATCCATCAGCATTTTATTGAGGGCCGACTCCATTTGCGCCGCTGCTTCCGCTCCGGCATCCTGCCCATCACGCTTGAGGTGTTTTACGTGGATCTGTAAATTCTGCTGCTGGTCCAGCTTGATCGCTCCCTCTATCTCTATCGGCAGCACCCGTTGAATGCCGTTCAGATCGATATGCAGGCTCAGGCTCAATGCCAGCGTGTCTCCAGGCAGCGGCCTGACACTCAGATCGCTCAGTCCCCCCTGCTGCAAGTTCAATTGCGAGACAAAAATTGAGGTGAGCGCCCCCTTATCAAGGCCCAGTCGCACCGAATGTGGCCCTGAAGCGATAGAGGTCGCGTTATTCCCTGGAGTCGAACCAACAGTTGGCCAGGTTATATCATCCAAAGAATCGTCCGGTTCCATCATCCAGGCACTCAGCAGACCACCACCCACCAGTAACAACAACAAACCAACGCTGCCCACGCCCAGCACCAGGCGCCGACGCTTCTTATTGCGCCACCACTTCGTCCCGCCGGTTAGTGGCTGGTCAGGCTGCGTTGGCATCGCGGCACGTTCGGCTGTTGAACTGGCCTGTACCATGGGAGAAGTGGGGATCTCGTCAATCTCTGGCTCAGGCTCTAGTTCCGCTACCGTCTTCTGGCGACCCCACAGAAACAATGCTGGAATAATGGCGACCAGGCAGAGCAGCATCGTCGCAAAAAAGACGGCGCTATAAACAGTATGTGCCGACCGTACAAGGTGCTGGGCATAGCCCTGCTGCCAGACAGTAAACTGATCGGCTGTGGCGTTAAATGGCAGCGATGGATACTGCTTCGCCAGCTCTTTGAAGTACGCTAACGCCCACGAGGTCAGGGCCGCCAGCCCCAGCGTCATGCCCAGCATGCGCAGCGCGGTCACTACAGCCGAACTCATGCCCGCCTGCCTGGCCCTGACTGCATTAATCGCGGTCGTGCCAATAGGCGCGATCACTAGCCCAAAGCCCAGACCCGCTACCACTGTGCTGATGGTGATCTGCGTCCAATCCACCTTGATTGGCCAGAGGCTCATCAGATAGAAACCAGCTGCGGTGAACAGCAGCCCGATGACTGCCGTCCAGCGACAGGTAATGCGGTGACACAACCAGCCGCCCAGCAAAGCCCCAACCGGGATCATGGCCGTTAGACGCAGCAGCGCCAGCCCGCTATCCAGTACCGGTGCCTGCAAAACGGTGTCTACAAAGATTGGGATGTCGGCCATGGCGATGATCAGGGCTGCGCCCACTAGCAGGCTGACCAGTGAGGTGGCACTGAAAGGAAAACGCTTAAAAAGCCCGAGC
>JAFMRP010001308.1 GCA_017354095.1 Ktedonobacteraceae bacterium | reverse complement strand
TGGTCGTCATACCCAGTATATTCAACGCAACAACCAGATCAAAGATACCGGATCAATGGGCTCTCCCAGGTGGTTAGTGACCTGTGCATACGATGCTCTGGCCCTTTACGGCGTGCAAGTGTCAATAGCAGTTTGAATCTCCTCAAAAGTGCCATTTAAAAAGTCTCCAGGGTGGGGAATTTTAGACTGGCACTTTCGAGTGCCAACATAAAATTCCCCAGAACAGGCGTTCCTCCTTCCGGAATCTACAAACCATCGTATCTGCCATTGACCGAGTTCGGTCCCTCTTCCTGTGTTTTTCGAGAGGTAGAGGGGCCGCCTTTCACAGGCTTTGCGGTGAGGTCATGGAACACACCTGCCTTGCGTTTCTCGCGAAGGCGATAGCTCTCACCTCGAATGTTAATCGTCGTGGAGTAATGCAAGAGGCGGTCCAGCATGGCTGTGGCTAGGACATAATCCGATACCACGTCGCCCCATTCGCCATAGGATTTATTACTGGTCAGGATAACGCTGCCCTTTTGATAGCGGCGGCTAATCAGACGGAAGAGAAACTGAGCTGAGCGCTGATCTAAGGGGACATAGCCCATCTCATCAAGGATCAGCAATTTAGGCTTGCACAGCGCATGCAGACGTCGCTCCAGCCGATCCTCTTTGACATCTTGTTGCACCAGATCCACCAGGTCAGCCACCGTGAAAAAGACGACACTGATCCCTTGCAGAATCGCGGCTACACCAAGGCTCACGGCTAAATGCGTTTTTCCAACTCCTGGAGGACCCAGCAGCAAAATGTTTTCTCCATGAGCCACGAAGCGGGCCGTCGCTAGCTCACGGATCTGTGCCTCATTGAGGGCTGGCTGAAAAGAGAAGTCAAACTGATCGAGCGTTTTGACAAAGGGGAAACGAGCTAGGCGTGTTTTCATCGTCACATCTCGTTCCACGCGGGCACTCACTTCGACGTCGAGCACGCGATCCAGAAACTCAACATAGGTCCAACTCTCCTTCGCCGCTGCTTCGGCGAGCTGATCCAATCGCTCTGGGACACGAGTCAACTTTAAGCGTTCCAGAATGGCCTGCAAGTGCTCATAGCAGTGATCGTTCATCATGACACCTCCCAGAGCAGCTGGTCGTAGACGGAAAGCGGGCGCACTTCGACAACCGGCGCATCCCAGAACATCGAGGTCTGGGCAGGAGCTATCTCTTGCATGGCTCTCACCTGCTCGACGCGCGGCGCAGGGATTCCTAATCCCTGATAATGTTCAGCCTGCACGCTGCGCTCTTGTCTCCCCAGCAAGACGCGATGGCGAGCCAGTTCTTGACCCACTTCAGAACAAATCACCAACTCCTGCGCCTCGGTAATTTTGACTTGCAGCGTTTTTCGAGCGTAGGCAGCAGGAACCGAGTAGAGATTGCCTTCATAACTGATGAGACAATCCTTGCTACTTCTCCTGGTAGTCATCACGCTGGTATCATAGATGAACGCCTTGGAGGCTTCCTGCAATCCCTCGGATCGAAGCCGTGTAAAGGGAACCTCTCCGGTGGTGCCATGTACACGCTGGTTGGCGGTCGTGTTGAGCCAGGCCAACGCTTGATTGTTGAGATCTTCCAAATCACGAAAATGCAAGCCCGGCCAGAAGTTCCCTCGAACATATTTCACGCCATTCTCGACCTTGCCCTTGGTTTGAGGCCGATACGGTTTGCAGGCTTGCGGGGAGAACCCTGCTACATCGGCAAAGTCCAGAAAGCGGGGATTCCAATGGACTCCCTCATCAGCATCCCGCCGCTCCACCACACTTTTGAGGTTATCATAGAGCAGTCGTCTGGGTACACCTCCCAAGTACGCAAAAGCGTGTAGATGACAACGGATGAACCAGGTAGTATCTGATGAGATCGTAAAGCGCACGTAGGAAGCTCGCGACCAGCCCAGCGTCATGACGAAGGCGTAGAGCCGACAGGTGCGTCCGTGATGGGTGATGAAGCCGAAGTACCCCCAGTCCACTTGCCCTTGCTCTCCAGGAGCGGTTTCAAAGCGGGTTGAGCCTATTGGTTCCTTTTCTGGGCGTCGATCATGCACAAATTCGCGCACTTTACTCTCTTTCCCAGGATAGCCTTGTGCCAGGATTTCCCCGTAGAGCTTGCGGGCATTGAGCACG
>JAFMRP010001307.1 GCA_017354095.1 Ktedonobacteraceae bacterium | reverse complement strand
CCAGGGGCGACAGGCCCTCTGTTTCGCGGTGACAGTCGCGCATGCCGAGCACCTGGCCGACGCCTTCAACCGCCGAGGGGTGCGCGCCGCCGTGGTGAGCGGCGAGACTGCACCCGAGGAACGCAGACGCCTTTTGTATGCCTATGAGCGTGGGGAACTGACCGTGCTGTGTAACTGCGGTGTATTGACCGAAGGGTATGACGCTCCGGTCACCTCCTGTGTGATCCTGGCCCGCCCGACCAAGTCACGGGCGCTGTTTACCCAGTGCATTGGTCGGGGAACCCGCTTAGCGCCAGGGAAGCATGACTGCATCATTTTAGATGTGACCGACAACTGCTTGAAACACCGCCTCCAGCCGATGACGCTGAGTCAGGCCCTGGGCACAACGCTCCTGAATGGGGAAAGTGTTATCGAGGCCAAAGCGCGCGAGCAGCGCGAGGTGGAGGAACGCGAACCACAGGAACGCACCACCCGCGTGCTCCAGCGGGCGCAGGATCTGGCCGTCAATATCCTGGCGCGCATGGACTGGAAGCGCCGCAAGAACGGCCTCTACACCCTGGAGGTGGGTGAGAAGAAGCACAGGATCTTGCTCGTTCCTTCTGAGGACACCGAAGGCTACTATTCCGTCTGGGCCAAGCTCGCGCCAGATTTCAAGAGTCAGCGGTGGCTCAAAGCGTCTCCCCTCGATTGGGCGCAACAACATGCCGAAATGAAAGCGCGCCTGTTACAGACCGATGAGCGCAAGCTGGTGCTGGTCGACAGTAACGCTCCCTGGAGAGCGAAGCCTGCCAGCGCGAAGCAACTCTTGAAGCTGCGCCAGTTCGGTATTCCTCTCACCGAGAATCTCACCTGTGGTGAAGCCTCTGATCTCATCGGGCACGCCATCGCCCAACGCCAACAGCGTCAGGCAGAGGGGAAGATCACCAAAGAGCCGAACACCAAGAAAGCGAGGGCCAGCGCATGAACACAACACCTGCTGCCATACCGGAAGAGGCTGTGGAGCGTTATCTCGCGTTTTTACGCAGCAAGCGCATGGTGGCGCACACCTCCGGGATTACGGTGGAGTCCACCGCTCTGCATGAGCGACTCTTCCCCTTTCAGCGAAGCGTTGTCCAGTGGGCGCTACGTCAAGGCCGCGCCGCCATTTGGGCTGACTGCGGGTTGGGAAAAACGTTCATGCAGCTCGAATATGGACGCCTTGTACATGAGCATTCACACGGGGATGTGCTGATCCTGGCGCCACTGGCCGTGGCAGCGCAAACCATCGCGGAAGGCAGAAAGCTGGATATTCCCGTGCAGGGGTGTCGCTCCCAGACCGATGTGCGCCCTGGGCTCAACATCACCAACTACGAGATGCTTCCCCACTTCGATCCTGGTCACTTTGCAGGCGTGGTGCTTGATGAATCATCCATACTCAAGGCATTTATGGGCAAAACGAAGCGCCTGCTCGTGGATGCCTTCGCGCAGACTCCCTACCGATTAGCTTGTACGGCAACGCCGGCTCCGAACGATGTGATGGAGCTTGGGAACCACAGCGAATTTTTGGGCATTATGCCATCGTCGGAGATGCTCATGCGCTGGTTCATCAATGATACCATGCAAAATGGCAAATACCGGCTCAAGGGCCATGCCCAAAAGGCCTTTTGGGATTGGGTCGCCTCCTGGGCGATCTCCCTACGCAAGCCCTCTGACCTCGGCTATGCTGATGACGGCTTTACGTTGCCAGAGTTGCGGATTACCCATCGGTATGTTGAGACCGACCTGACCGCTGGAAGGGGCGCAGGTCAACTGTTCAGAGCACCCATTATGAACGCGACCACGCTCCACCAGGAAATGCGCTTGACGGCCCCGGATCGTGCGCAGGCGGTCGCGGACCTGGTCAATCACAGCCGTGACACCTGGGTCGTGTGGTGCAACACGAATTATGAGGCAGACGAGCTCACACAACGCATGCCCGATGCGGTCGAGGTCCGTGGCTCGGACACGATGGCGGAAAAGGAACGCCGCCTGACCGCCTTCACCAATGGCGACATACGCATCATCGTCAGCAAACCTTCCATTTGTGGCTATGGTCTGAATTTCCAGCACTGCCATAAAACCGCCTTTGTTGGCCTCTCCTATTCCATGGAAGACTTCTACCAGGCGGTGCGC
>JAFMRP010001306.1 GCA_017354095.1 Ktedonobacteraceae bacterium | reverse complement strand
CTAAAGACTGCTTCACACCGGCTCTAGAGAGAGGAGTTACTACGTGGATACACGCCAATCGCCGCAGATCGTGGGGCCTTCCACGTCGCGGAACCATCGTACCGCCAGGCGCTGGCTTGCCCAACTGGTGCCCAGCGCACGGGAACCACGTGATCTGACCGCACTTGCAACCGGGATGAGTGGTCTGGCGATGCAACGACAGTGTGTCGCGCTAGAACTGGTCGCGCAGGCATCACCCATGGGTGTGCGGCGCAGCTTTCTGGTGCGAGCACAAACGTTGGAGGGACGGACGCACGTCATCTCGCAGCTGCAAGCGCACTACCCACAAGCACAGATACGCTCTCTCACCGCTGAGGAAGATCCGCTGTACCTGCATAAGCAAGAGGCAGTGAGCTGCGCGGAGCTGCGCCTGGGGGCGCCATCCTATCTGCCGCTGCGCGTCTGGCAGCGGCAGGGGCTCAATGAGGAAGGCACCGATCCTTTGCTCAATGTGCTGGCCGCCCTCAAAACGCTACCACTCAACCATCGGGCGGTAGTGCAACTTGTGTTGGCGCCCGCCCCCGATACCTGGTCACGTCGCGCCCAACGGTTTGCCCAGGAGCCTCCATTGGAGGAGGAACGTTTCCAGCGCCAGTTGCTCGCGCGTGCTCGACCACGCGCCACGAATCTGATCGAACATGGCATGTTTCTGGAAGGTCTGGGTCTCTTGTTGCTCGTCCTGTTGCTAGGGTCCTGGTTATGGATGCCGTTGTATCACCTGTTGCCGACCTGGGTCTCGCCGGCTGTCTCAACGCTCCTGCGTGGCCAATCAACGTCTCTTGCTCCCTGGCAGCTCGTGCAACTGAGCATCGGCTCTCTCGTCCTGCTCGCTGGCCTGATGGCGATCGGGCTGCTGGTAGCCACCGTGAAGAAGCGACTGGAGCAAGGGTGGCATCCAACCAGGATCTATGATCCGGAACTGGTGCGACAAAAAACAGAACGCATAGCCTATCGCGCCACCTTGCGTCTTTATGTGATCGGACCGCAGGTTCGTTCGAGAGTAGGGGAGACCCATACCGATTCGGGAATGCGCACGCTTGCGCGTGGCTACCAATTGGCCGCCGGTTGGAACTCCTGGCTCCAGGGGCTCCACCTTTTCTGGAGGCACGTGCTTCCATGGCGTATCCGTCACCAGGTGCCTCAGGGAATACAGTGGATACAGCGTTGCTGGCTGCTCCTGCGCAGACGACGCAAAGCGGCACACACGCGCCGGGCTGTCCTCGCTCGTCTGATCACGGCTTATCGCGCCTATCATCTGGCTTCCGGGAACTTCTTTGTCCCGCGACGCGTTCCGACATGGCTGGCACAGCGCCGGCTCATGCAGCAGGCCCCTTTCCGCCTGCTGCGAACTTCTTGGTGGCATGCCTGTTTCCTCACACCGGAGGAGGTTGCCTCGCTTTATCACCTGGTCCAAGATGCCGATCTGCGTGACCTCTCCTTCCTGGAGCGCACACGGGCGCGAACGCTACCAGTGCCCTGGACTCTGGCCACAGAACCGGGTCAACCACTTGGTATCAACCTCCACGCGGGAGTGCGCACGCCCGTGTGCTTCCCTCCCGGTGGCCTGGCCTACAACACCCTGGCTCTGGCAGGCACTGGCAAGGGGAAAAGCAGCCTGTTTGCCCACCTGGCACGCGTCCTGTTAGCCGATCCGCGCAAGCGAGGCATGGTGCTCGTCGATCCGCATGGCGACCTCTCCCTGGCCTTTCTGGGCTGCGTGCCGCTGGCTCGGCGCGATGAGGTGGTCTACCTGAATCTGGCCGATACCGCCAATCCCCCTGGCCTCAATTTCCTCGATATGTCCAGCGGACAGGATCGCGATAAAGTGGTGGATATGCTGCTCTCCATCTTCAAAACCCTGTGGAAAGACAACTGGGGCTCACGTATTGAGAATACCATGCAGTATGCCCTGCTTACGCTCTGTGAAGTCAATCGTGCCCGCTGTCGGGCCAACCAGCACACCGGCCCCAGACGCCAGTGTACCATTTTATCAGTCGTGTCATTATTGCAGCGGCCTGACTATCGCAATGTGCTCTTGCGTGAATTTCGTGATGCCGATATCTGGTCCTGGTGGAAAGACTACTATACCCGACAGGAGCTCGATGATCAGAAG
>JAFMRP010001305.1 GCA_017354095.1 Ktedonobacteraceae bacterium | reverse complement strand
GATCACGCTTGCCAATGGTCGTGTCAAATGGCTTCTACGCTGCCGATACGATGCACGTTTTGAGTGCGCACGAGCAAAAAGGACACTGCTAAATAACTTGCACTACGGATGTTGGCGCAGTTCAAATCGGGCTTCACGTTGTATTTTTCACAGGTGGACCTCATGGGCTGTTCTCGAGAAAACCGAATGGTGTTGTGAGAATCCACGAGGAGAGGCTTTTCTTCTTCTGTTCTGCTTTGTTCTGGTGGGAAACCCTGATAGAATGGGGGGAATGAACCTGGTGGATCGTGGTATGCTCCGATGGATCTCAACAGAGAGATCCCCTCGTGGTATAAAGCGATGCCGCAGGGAGTATCCCTGACGGGTTCCTTCGCACAGAGGCACGTTGTTTCACACAGCGAGAGGAAGAGGCACCGTGTGACTGTCTGACAGACGATCTCTACCACGTGATCTCTGATGCTGCTTTATCGGACATGAGCGGTTGGGAACTCCATGGACGTTACATCTGATTGAGCATATGGGCACGATCCCAACCATTTTGCTGACCACGACGGAGAGGTGGACCGTCTGCCAACACCCTGGCTTTCTGGCGCGCAAAAAACCGTTCGATGGCGATGACGTGCTTGCGTTGCGCACCCATGCCATCGTCCCATTGTCATCATCGGCGCCCTCCTCGGTACCACCCCAGGAATCGCTGTTGCCACCCAGCGATTTGAGCCGCTTGCGGGGTAAGCCAGAGAGAGAAAGGAGCAGGGCGGACACGGTGCATCACTGGTTCTGAGCAGAGGGACAGAGAGCACGTACCGTGGTCCTCTTGCTTCTTGAAGTGTTTGGTCACGGTAATCAGCCATTCCTCATCACGGAGGTGAGCCATGCCAGAGCTTGACCCTACCACCTGCCAAGTGCTCAACGAAACCCTGATCGGCTATTCCCTGCTGGAAATGATCCATCACGAAGTGGGGAATGGACTCGCCGTTATCGCAGGGTATACCCAACTGCTCCACCGCACTTTCAGAGAAACGGAGCGCGGGATAGCCTGCCTGGAACAGCAGAAACGCTACCTCGACCTGATCGCCCAAAGAGAGGCGCGGCTGAATCGCTTCCTGGTCCAGATTCGAAGCTTATCGCAGTATACCGCTGACACGCGATTTTGTCAGACCTTGATCCCAACCGATGTGACGCGCTTAGTCCAACACATCGCTGACCGACTGCTTCCTCTCCACCGATATCAGCAACTTCAGATCTCTCTGCCGACCCAACCCCTCTACGTTCTCTGTGATCCTGCTTGGATCGAAATCGTATTCGAACACATCATCCATCATAACCTGACGTTCCACTGTGGTCCCTCGCCAGCACGGATTGATCTGGTGGAGAACGATGATCCAGCTTTTCACCTCCATGAAGCCAGAGTTGGCATGCACACCATCAGGCGCTCTCCCTTACGCACGTCGGTGCCCGACGATCACCTGCTTGAACAATGGTCACAAACCCTGGATGAGCGAGACTGGGATGTGTGCGTCGCCTTGTGCTTCAAAATTCTGCGGGAACATCGGGGGCATCTCTGGGTCGAGCAACAACCAGAACGCCAATGCAGTGTGTATGTGACGGTGCCACTCATGCACGAAGACGCTGGGAGAGAAAGGAGTTTATATTGATGAGCTCTAGCAGCGGCTTCCTCCTATCACGATCAGGGATGACATCAGTTTGCACGCAAGATGATGAATACCTATCTTTTCCCCGTGGTTTCCATCCACCATTGAGTGGAGTCTTCCCTTGTGATGGAGAACCTCGATTGTATGATCAAACACACGCATGCCCACTGATGCTGCTACCACGTGTTAGATAGTACTTTTGTGTTTTTCCCGCATAAGCACCATACCTCCGTGTCTGTCTTCAGAACACACGCCATGTTGTCTCATATCTGTGTCATTGCAGACCATCTCTCCATTGTTTATCTCACTGTGACGGGATTTTCTCATGGGTATCATCAGGTATGATGATGATCCCTCAACAGCGCTGACGATGAAAAAATGATATGATAAGACCAAAACATGTTTCGAAGTCCCACGGGATGCGCAACGAGATGGAGCTCATCAGTGAACGGACTTGAGAGCCTCTTTCCTCACTCTCCTATTTTCCTGCATGAACGGGCT
>JAFMRP010001304.1 GCA_017354095.1 Ktedonobacteraceae bacterium | reverse complement strand
AAACCTTTTCCTCCCGTTCGAAGGCGATACAACCTTAGCGTTGATTCTGAGCAAAGCGCTTCTGCTGGCCAACGATTCCAAAATCAAAGACCAGACTATCACGAGACAAATCCACTCACACTGATATCACTGCCTCCCGAACTCGAGAACCGTCAAAACGGTTAGGAATGTCTTGCGACCGCCTACAGCCCACGGGCGCATCTTGTTACCACCACCAAAACCGTGCCGAAGAAGCCGGAGCGCGGACTTTAGCCGTATCATTGCAGTTGAGGAGTGATTTTTCATAAGAGAGCTGAGGTTAAAGGCTCCGAAAGGGAGAAGGGTGGGGGCTGAGGGTCAACTGCAACGCAGTTGCGAAAAGGACAAGAAATCTTTTCGAGAAGTCTGGCCCACCACTGACGCAGTGGACCTTGCCGGATCGCCAGCCGCAGTGTGGTATAGCCCCCGGTTTGGCTGATGATCCCGGCAGCCGTGAACAATCGAAAACGCAGCGTCGCCGCATTGACTCTGTCTTGCCAACCCAGATGTCTTTGAAAGAGTACGCACAGATTGTAGGTCAACACCGCCAGGCTCATGGCGGCTTCGGTCGCATAGAATTTTTCCAGGCAGATTTGCGGGAGCGCAAAAGACTGATTCAACTCCTTGATCACGCTTTCGCTCCCGGCCCGGCCGTTGTATTTGCGCCAAACCTCTATCGGCGGCACGCTCAAAGGCAGGCTGGTCACTAATACTTGAAACACATATCCAGAGCAGCCTAACAGTGCCTTGCCACCTGCCTCTGGCCGTTCCGCAACCCGATGCCGAATCAGCAATACTCGACGCGCACAAGCCCATCCGTATCCCTGGTATAGCTCCTCTGCGATGTCCGTTCCCGGCAAATCGGTTTGTTCCCAACGAGTGCTTTTCCTGATCAACTGCCTTACCGGCTCAACCAACCGGCCCACAACGATGTAGGCCAAATGCCGCAATTCCAGCATTTGCAGCCACTGTTCTTCGAAAAAACCTGAATCGGCCCGCACCAGTCCGATTCGAATGTACTGTGGCAAACGCGCCAGCAACTCCCGCGTAAAGCCAACGACGTTGTTGTCGCAGCGCGTATTTCCAGCTCGAAGCCAAAATCCCGCCACGAGCTTGGCTTCAGCAATGACTGCCAACAGCGGGTGATAACAGCGCCTGATCCCTTTGGGTGTGTAGCCCGTGCGCACCCCTTCCTTGCCATGCGCATCCTCATGCAACAGACGCGTGGTATCCAGATCCAGAGTATAACCCCCGGCTCGCGAAGGCAGCCGCTCCACACACCCTCGCCACAGCGCTCCGAAACAAGCCGAGTTCTCATATGCCCCTTTGAACTTCCGAAAGTAGCGTGAGAGCGAATATTGGCTGGCCATCGCCTTGATGCCCAAAAGCTGCGGCAGCACGCGGTCACCTTGCAGATAGCCCACCTGCGCCAACTTCCGGGCTCCTGCCAGTACCCCCACCATGAAACTTAACGCCACTTCAATGGCTGGCTTGGCATTCGGACTGGTTCGCTCCGGCAATACTTTCTCCAACAACATCTTCCACCCCTGCCACTGCAAGAAACTTACAAAAGTGCTCAACCCGGCATGCGGCGAAACTTTCTGCTCGGTAAATCCGATTTTGATGGTCTTTTGTCCATTATCTACTTCAATAAACTCGGTCACTGTTTGGGGACTCGATTCGTCGAGATGCTGCTTGGCTTTTTTGTTCATATAAGCACAGCACATCCCTATTCAGTGACTTTCTCAACTGCAATGATACGGCTTCAGTCCAAGGTCAGCCGAATATCCGCCAGGTTTTGGAGTGCGGCAGTCCTCTGCCGCTTTACTCCAATCACCAAATGCGAAGGCCCCACCTCACGCCCGATGCTTTCAGCAGAGATTGCCAATTTGAGGATGGGCTGCCTATGATTCGCCCATGCCGCACGCGACCAAATCTTTTTTAGCGCTACTCGCGATAGTCTGCAGTTTTTTCCAGGGGTTTGCCGCGGGACCATATACCATTGCTGTGATTCCGAAGGGCACGACACACGAGTTTTGGAAATCCATCAATGCGGGGGCGGTGAAGGCGCAGCGTGAGCTGGCAGAGCAGGGGACCAAAGTGGATATCATCTGGAAGGGACCGTTGCGCGAGGAT
>JAFMRP010001303.1 GCA_017354095.1 Ktedonobacteraceae bacterium | reverse complement strand
CCGGGCAGGTGGACCGACCCACTGATGCCTCCAACTCCTATCACACCAACACCGACTTTTGTATTGCTCATAGTGTTTATGCTCTTTCAAAATATCGCTATACACCCATTAGCGCTGCTGGGCCTGACTGAAGACGGGACGCATGTATGCCAGGCTGGTGGCCAGCTGTTCATCCTCGTAGGCAACGATGTCCGCTACGGGGGCATTGCGCTCAAAAGGTGTCTGCCAGTCATCTGACCATTTGGCGTTGTTGTAGACCAGGCGCAGCACGCGAGCAAGCTGGGCGGCTGAACGTGGCGGGTATTCGGGCCAGTAGTCATCGGCCAGCACGCGAATGTGCCGCGCCTCCAATGCCCCGATCTCTATAGAAAGAGTGACATCAGAACACTGTTCAGCTAGAATTTGCAGCAAGGCCGGGAAATCAATTACTCCCCGCCCCAGAGGGCAGCGCACGAGGCGATATCCCTCTTCACTGGGATAGATCTCGTAGTCCTTTAAATGCACATTTTTGATATAGCGAGCCATACGCCGGGCAAAGTCCAGGGGCTCCTCCGCCGTCGCCAGGGGATTGCCCGTGTCCAGCGTGATGCCGAAACGCGGCGAATTGATGGACTCGCATAACCATTGCAGCTCTTCAGAGGCCAGGTCCTGGTGATTCTCCACCGCCAGATTCACGCCAGCCTGCTCCGCGCTCCTGGTCGCCTCTCGCAGACCAGCCAGGACCTCCTGCAAAAATGCCTGCCAGCGCCCAAGCATAAGTCTCCGGTCCCCGCCGATCTTGGCGCCGCCGATCATAGTGCGCACTGTTCCAACGCCCAGCTGTTTCCCTAACTGGATCGCCTGTGTGAGCTTCGCCGGTTCATAACCGCTCGCTGCCAGCGTAATAAACAGTCCCCGTTCCCGCGCGTAGTCCGCTACGGCGGCGACATCCTCATTTTGCGGCAGCGTCGTGGGGAACTCCACCCCCTGTAAACCAGAGGCGAGTGCCTGGTCCATCAATTGTTGTGGACTGATAGCAGGACGCCCGGCACCAGGATGAATCCCCATGCTAAAAGTAGTACCATACACCGAAAGGCCAATACGCATTCTCTCCTCCGTCAGATAGCCATCTACCTACCAGTGTAGTCAGCCATACTCGTGCTTGTCAAGCTCGCTTGATTGCCTGTCATCATGCATATGAATGCATCAACGCAAATCCGCAATTACCAATTTAAATCCAAATCATCAATGAAAAATACCCCTGATCCGGCCTGTAGAGCCGCTGCGTCGGGTTGTACTGGGTCTGTGACAGGTATTGTGACGGGTTAGAACGGCCTCTGGAGCCGCTGCGTCGGGTTGCGTCGGGTTTTTGCACAAGTTTTTGCAACTCGCCATTTATCCCTCCGACTCAGCATGTAATATCCATCAATCAGCCTCAGAGGGGCTGTGAAGCTTGTGACCTTTGTGAAGCCTTTGTGAAGCTTCTGGATTGGCCTGGGAGGCCGTGTGAAGCTTTGTGAAGCTTTTTTGCACGGGTTTTGGTGGTCTGACCTATCTCGCTCGGCGCACAAACACCCAGGATTCATCTCTAGCCAAACCACGTACTCTTTACAATACCCATCCATTAGTGTATCCTTCTTATCCACCCTCAAAATTGTCATTTGTAGTATCGTTGTCCCTATGCATCCTATTGTGATCATACCTGCTTGACCTTTTTAGTGCCCTGTTGATCCCACGCAAGCATTACTGAGTCAGGCTTCACGTGAAGGATATCGCAGCAGGAGGTGCAGGAGGGCGCCAGCCCTCCTGCATCCTTTCCTCCCCACGCCGGGCCGTAGGCGATTCCTTACCGCCAGATGACGCGCAGCATAGTCGCGCTAGCGACGTTTCTGGCGGAATACAAAGGGTCTTCCTTACAGACGGCCTGGGCGAAGCCAGACGCGTCAGCGTCGTTGGCCGTCTGGACAAGAGGTCTGCGCATCCGTCAAACGAAGTTTTGACAGGTATATGCGTCAATGAGAGGAACTCTCTACATGACCCTTTCATGGAAGCACTATCAGAAACTATTAAAAACTTACCTGTTGCCATATGGGTGGTGGCTGGGAGGCCTGGTTTTCCTTCTGTTTGGCGGCCTTGTGCTCTCCCTGCTCAATCCGCTGCTCTTAAGCCGTTTTA
>JAFMRP010001302.1 GCA_017354095.1 Ktedonobacteraceae bacterium | reverse complement strand
ACCATAGACGGGACGTGCGGTGATCGCACGTTCGAGCGGCAGATCGGCGGCTTCGGTCAGGTGGGCCAGGTGTCCCCCATCGCGCAGCGCAGCAAGGCTGCGTAGAGTGGTCTCGCCCCCAACACAGTCAAGAACCGCATCCACACCAGCAGGGTGGGTGGCACGCACCGCTTGGACGAAATCGGTCGTTGTGTAGTCAATCACCTCCTGAGCACCCAATGCACGCAGGTAGTGATGATTGCGTGCGCTGGCTGTGGCGATGACGTAGGCGCCCAGGCTGGTCGCAATCTGCACGGCCAGGGTGCCGGTTCCTCCCGCTGCGGCGGTAATGAGCACCGTCTCACCCGCTCGCAGCCCCAGGTCTTCGGTAATGGCTTGATGCGCCGTCAGCCCGCTAATCGGGATAGCTGCTGCATGGGTGGCATCAATGGAGGCTGGCCTTCGCGCCACCAGTGATGCCGGAGCAAGGACATACTCGGCATAGTGACCAACCTGGCGTATATACCCGTAGACGGCATCACCCACGGCGAAGCCAGTGACGTTGGCTCCTACCCGCTCAATCGCGCCAGCCGATTCCCAGCCGAGCACCAGGGGGAACGAGTGCCCTCCCATCTGGCCGCGACGGACTTTGACATCCCAGAGGCCGACGCCAGCGGCCTGGACCCGTATCAGGACCTCACCGGGACCAGGAACAGGTCTGGGCATCTCCATCAGCGTCAGCCGCTCCGGTCCTCCGAAAGCCGTAATAGCCACGACATGCATACTTTGCTGCTCTCTCATCTCATTTTTTCTCCATAAGCTGGCTTTCGTCGTCTAGCGGAAAGCTTCGACATGCGCGCTCGCCCACTGCTCGAACGTGCGGGGCTGCCTTCCGGTGAGTTCCTGAACAGTCGGATAGACCTGCGAGTCATCGTACTCTCCCTCCGAAAAGAAGCGAAAGAACGCCTCGACATATTCGGCTGGCCAGGTACGGCTCATCTCGGCCCTGGCCTCTGCGTCCGATTGTCCCTCGAAGCGCAGATCTCTGCCGAGGACCTTTGCCAGCACGCGGACCTCATCAGCAGGCAGCAACGACTCAGGACCGGTCAGGCGATAGCTCTGGCCCTCATGTCCCGAGGTGGTAAGTGCGACCGCCGCTACTGCCGCAATATCGAAAGGATCGATAGCTGCAATACGAACGTCGCCCCACGGAGCGCGTACAACGTTACCGGCTCGCATCTGCGGCACCCATCGCAAGGCGTTGGACATGAAGCCACTTGGGTGCAGAATCGTCCAGGGAACGCCGGACTCACGCACCGCTGCTTCGGAGAGGATATTGTAGCGCGCAATGGCGTTGCTCATGCTCCCGCCCACGACACAACCAGAAGACAGCAAAACGACCCGCTCCACCCCGGCACGGCGCATCTGGGCCAGCAATCCGGGCACATCCTGATACCCGCTGAGCAGAAATACCCCGCGCACCCCGACCAGAGCAGCAGACAGCGTTTCGGGCCAGTTCAGATCTCCAACGACCCCCTCTACGCCCGGTGGTAGCACGTTCTGGTTCAGATGACGAACCAGGGCGCGCACCTGATGATCAGCCTCGATTAACGCGCGGACGACTTCTCCTCCCACGTTGCCCGTGGCACCTGTGACGAGAATCATAGTCTCTTCTCCTTCTTGTGGTTTGGATTTGGATAATATGTCAACATTTCCTGCACCTAATGGAGGGCAAATACGTACTCTAAAAACGCCCTGCGGTCTTATTGCTGCCTGGTCAGAACGGATTGAACGACCAGGTACTCTGCGCCTGCTGGTGGGGTAAAATACATCTCTTCGCTCATATGATTCTGATCCGACCAGTGAAAGACATAGCGAATCTTGATCTCCTGTCCTGCCAGGGTAGGACCAGTCCCCCCTTGCGTAAAGTGCCCAAAGAGCGTCATCGTCGTATCCGAACCATCCTCCATACTCTGATAGGTCATAAATCCGGTATCAAAGTGGTCCATGGTGACAAATTCGTAGCGTTCATCAAGGTTGTTGTAGGTCAGATATCCCAGCCGGTAATAGGGAGCTCCTCCCAACTGTCCGGTGACCTCTTCTTGCAGGTAGCAGCCGTCAACGACCCACTTCCAACGTGTGGTGAGTTCCTTGGACACCACAGGCGTTGCCTGAGG
>JAFMRP010000292.1 GCA_017354095.1 Ktedonobacteraceae bacterium | reverse complement strand
CCCCAAATGTCTCGCGTTCGCTGGTCACCTGCAACAGCGCATACCAGGAGCGCACATCCTGCTCCGTCTCAGCCACGCGCACCGTCACACCGCGCCGACGGGCCAGGCCAATGTTGTAGCGCCATTTCTCCTTCATGCGCGCCAGGATCGCGTCCTCGTCTGGTTCCAGGTCTACAATAATGGTACGCAGTGGCTGAATAGTGCGCTCAGGCCGTGTACTCAGCTCCTGCATCCGCTTCATGACCAGTTCACCCGCCTGTGTGCCGGTCTCAAAGTTCAGCTCCATGCGCAGGGCCAGCGCTCCTTGCCTGCGCAGGCACTGATCAAACTGTGAGAAAAATGTTGTGCAGAGATCGGCCCGCGACCAATCAATCACCGGCCCTTTGGGGATATAGGCCAGATGTCCCAGGCGTAGCGGCATGCGAGGAGCGCTGCGACGCAGCACCTGGGCAGCGGCGACAATCTCAGTGCGCTCGTCATCCCAGAGTGCCAGCCGCAGGGGGTGCCAACCGGACTCTGACTTCAACTCACCCCAGGTCCAGCTCTGGAGCAAGTGTCCTCCTGGCTGAGCGTTCATCCACTCATCCCAGAGGGTGCGCTGCTCTTCCGCCACCGCGCGCAATATATAACGTTGATTTTGAGCTGACATACAGCAAACTCTTTCTTCGATTCTCGGTTCGACGAAGCAGACGCCAGGCATGAAGGGGAAACAATACCACCTTGCGGGAAAACGAGCACGTCCACCTCTGCAACTATCATACCATGCCAGCGATATCCTGTCCCGCTTCTCCCTCAAATATAGCTATGCGCTATGCTATAATGTGATGGTCAATTTTATTCTGAGTCGGTCTCTCGACCGATAGGAGGCTACTTGTGAAAGTTGTTATCCTTGGCTGTGGTCGTGTTGGTGCCACGCTGGCCACCAAGTTGGATCAGGCAGGACACCAGGTGTCGATCATCGACACGAATAATGAGGCATTCCAGCGCCTTGATCCCTCGTTCCGGGGAGAGCCCATCCTTGGCAACGGCATGGATGAAGAGGTATTGAAGCGAGCAGGTATCGCAAATGCCGATGCCTTCGCAGCGGTCACGAACGGTGATAACCGTAATATCATGGCGAGCCAGATCGCGAAAGAGATTTTTCACGTACAAAAGGTGGTCTGCCGCATCTACGATCCTCTGCGCCAGAGCACATTCAACGAATTGGGACTGGAAACGATCTGCCCCACCGTGGTCGGAGCCGAGATGCTTTCTGACGCGTTGATGGGCAAAAAAACATCAACCTGCTAGAACAGCGCTGATCAACACGATTTACGGGAAAAAGAGGATTTCACATATGTATATCATCATTGGAGGCGGCGGCGAGGTCGGCTATTACCTTGCCAGAAATCTGTTGGGGCATGGCCACGAAGTCCTGCTGCTGGAGAAAGATGCCGCTCGCTACCAGACGTTAAGCGAAGAGCTTGGCCAATCGATCTTCAAGGGAGATGCCTGCGAGGCCCGAACGCTTGAGGAGGCCGGCGCCCGTCGCGCCGACGTAGTTATCGCGGTTACCGGCGAAGATGAGGACAACCTGGTAGTCTGCCAGCTCGCGAAAAAACGCTTCAATGTCGCGCGCACCATCGCACGCCTCAACAACCCCAAGCACGAAGAACTGTTCCAGAAACTGGGCATAGACGTTACCGTCAGTCCCACCAAAACGATTCTCTCCCTGGTTGAGTCAGAGCTGCCGGGACAGCGCTTCATCATGTTGATGAACCTGAAACGGGCGGGTCTAGAGATCGTCGAGTTGAATGTATCATCCATCTCGCCGATCGTTGGTAAAAAACTGAGCGAGATCAACCTGCCACGGCGCTGTAACCTGGCCCTGATTATCCGAGATAGCGAGCCGATCTTCCCGTTTGGGGAGACGGTGTTACAAGCCAACGATGATGTCTACGCGCTGGTTACCCGCGATGGCGAGGAAGAGCTGCGCAAGACGTTCGGCACTACGTAATTAGCGAGGCTCGCGAGGCTGATGCTCGCGAGCCGGCTCCGTCCGGCCCCCCGCAAGGGGGGGCCTGCACGGGGACAACCGGGCGCATGATGGGCGACCAATGATAATGGTCCAAGGGTGGTGAATGGCACGGGAACGGAGGGGTACGAGCCGGCCATCCGCAAGGGGTGGACACAAGGCACGGGGTTGGTGAGGCACGAGCCGGCCACCCGCAAGGGGTGGCCCTACATTTCCGGGGGGCTAGTTGATTTCTTTTTCTCTTCCTCTTTTTCCTCTGTGGTGGTTTCGCGGGCTGCTTTGTAGATGCTTCTGACGATTACCCAGGCGACTCCTACGATGGGGGTTGCCAGCAAAGCGCCAAAGATGCCAAACAGCCTGGCACCAATCAGCAGTGTCAGGATTGCCGCGATGGGATGCAGGCCGACGGCATGTCCGACGATGCGCGGCCCCAGGATGTTGCTCTCAAGCAACTGGATCGCGATAAAACAGAGCACGATCACGATGGTACGCGGGAATGGATCGGGCAGCAGCAGTGAAAGCGCGATGGGCGTAATCGAGGCCAGGAACGGGCCGATCATTGGTATGGTCTCAAACAGAAAGGCCAGCAAGCCACAGAGCAGGGCATAGCTCCTCAGGCCGGTCGCCAGGCAGACCAGCGCCGTGGCACAGCCAATCAGCAGCGCCAGGATGAGCTGGCCACGAACGTAGCCACCCGCGACATGGTTTAAAGCATCCTCGCACAGCAATAGATGAGAGCGCCAGCGCCGTGGCACGAGGCTTACCATCGTATTGCGGATACGCCTCCCATCAAGCACCAGGTAGAAGCTGATTACCAGCACCAGCAAGATGTTGAGAAACGCATTGCTCAGTACCAGCAGCACGTTGACGGCATTGCTCGCCAGTTGTCCCGCGAACTCATAGACCTGATTTTGCACACGATTAATGGCCGTCTGAATATATTCGAGAGGAACACCTCGACCTTGCAGGAACAGGACAAAAGAGCGCAGGGTATTTGGCAGCGCGGTGGCGAAGCCGGTAACGGTTCTGGAGAACGATACGGCCTGCTGCACCAGCACCAGTACCAGGCCATAGCCGAACGTGCCGGCAACGCCCAGCACCACCAGGTATGCCAGCAGCGTAGCCAGCCAGCGCGGGACATGACGTCTTTCAATCCAGTTCACCAGGGGCGTGATCAGGAAGGCCAGAACCAGCGCGAGCACCAGCACCACCACAATCTCGACAAAATGCCCCAGGGCTGTCAGTATGCCCCAGAGCACAACAAACAAACAGATGATGCTGATCAGTATGTCGCGTGTGCGCTGCCAGTCAATACGGTTCATGCGATCTCTCGTTATGCTATCTTCACAATCTACGGCAGCTTGCTTCTTGGTGTATTGTGGCAGGTTTCTAGCGAAATCACAAGTCAACTGCCATTTTTATGGCACCATCAGAAAACATCGAAATCGGTGAAACTTTCAGAAGGTCTATGTCGTCATCCTAATGGGAGATAACTCCTATTGTCGAGTCGGAACCGCCGCGACAAGCTTCCGAGCGGGTACTATATATTCGTATGAATTTTTATTCACAAATTCTCTAAAGAGCGCATCCGAACCCCGGCAACAACTCTACATACAAGGGAGAGGGTACACATTTTGACTATGCAAATCACGCAATATCTCTACGGCTGGGTTTTATTTGGCTTATTGATAGCCTGGCTGGTTATTTGTAGTTATATGGCATTACGCCAAAGGGCAGAGGCACAGATTCCCGACGAGGAGGACAGCGACCTACCCGACCTGGTACACACACCCGTTCCAACAGCCGAGCCTCCGCGCCAGGGCCACGCCCGCAGCGATACGGCTTCGGTGGTCACAGCTTCGCAATAGCGGGATATTTCACATTTGTTTATTTATTTAAGAGGTGCTGGCGAGATGCACATCCCACCAGCATCTTGAAAGCTTGAGCAAGGCATGTGGCGGTGGGAGAGCAAAAAATTGTGCGGGCTGCTTTCGCGACCCGCACAATGGAGAAAAGAAAAGAGAATTCCGTAAGGAACAAACCTAGAGATGAATCTGTTCGCCAGTTCGTAAAGCACGGAACGCGCCATTCTCATTGAGAAAGACATAGCGGCTGTCCCCAATGCTAATGATCATATCGGGCTTCCCATCATCGTTAACATCTCGGAAATCCAGCTTCGGGACTGCCAGATCCTGGTCGTTCCCGACCAGCACAGGTCCCACATAAATTTTCGCTTTGGAAGAATCACCGCCCGGGAACTCAATCACCTGCACATGACGATTTAGATTGATAGCAATAAAATGACTTTTGCTGGCTGCCGAATCGTTGTGACCAACCACGGCATCAGCGTGAACAGTGCGAGGACGACCATAATGCCAATCGTCTTGTACAGTTTGCCACCAGCCACCCACGATGTTCAAACCAGCCCAGAGCAGCGTCATAACCAGCATCGCCAGCCCGACATAGAACAACCAGTGAAAACGAGCATGCTGCTGGCCCTGTGCTTTGCTCGAACCCTTTCCACGCCGCGCGACCATATCATCCGTCTCTATCAGCTTGCGCCGCGTATTGGTGAGCGCGGGCACGTTCGTCTGCGACGCGCTGGTGCGCATGGCCATACTGGCCGTACTGCGCGCGGGAATCGAGCTCCTGCGGCCAGGCTGTGTCACCGGAAAATCACGCGTTGTGGACCGAACATCCACCGTCGTGCGCGCCGCCCCGACATCGCCACGATAGCGCCGCACACTGGTGGGGGGACGCGAAGGCCAGATATCATCATACTCCTGATCGAAAACATCCTGCTGCCTCACCTGCGCCTGCTTCGGCACAGGTACGTAGCCGGACCTTTGGGATGTGCGCCGTTCCACATTTGTTACCACCTTTCATTATAGTACAAGCGGCTCTCCAGACATCGTTACACAAGAAAACAGGCCCTCCTCTGCATTTCCAGATCCAACCCCACCCATTGGGAGAGCCTTGCTTAAACGCCTGCGACCTGAGCGACATCCAGATAGTTCTGCCGCCAGAGAACTCCTGTTCTAATGCATTATATATAAATCGTACTATAGAGGAAGCTACTTGTCAATAATGTTTATGACCAATCTGCGGCTAATTTGGAGCAAAAATGGCTCTTTCTTATAAATACGTAGCAACGCCCTCCCATCTTTCACGTTTCGCCGGTAAAAAACGTCTCATGTATGTTATATTTTAGATAGGAGATGGCCGCCTCCGCGAACTTTCTAACCATCAGTTTAAGGAGCATTTTTGCCTATGCCTATTTCCGTCACCAATTCCGGTTTGATCTACAGCGCGCTCAAAGCGTGTGATGTAAAGATCATCTCCGCGCTGCCCGAAACCTGGCTGGTCCACCTGATCCGCATGGCGGACGAGGACCCGGAGATGAAGCTGGTGCGCATCGCCAAGGAGGAGGAAGCCATTGGTATCTCAGCCGGAGCGCACCTGGCCGGCGTCAATTCCGCGCTTCTGATGCAGAACCACGGCTTTCTGGCCGCCATCAACCCTATCGTCTCGCTCGCATTGCTCTACAAGATTCCCCTGCTGATGCTGATCAGCTATCGTGGTCACCTGGGCGAGCGTGATCCCTGGCAAACGCAGGGTGGTCTGGCGACCGAGCCGCTGCTGCGTGCCTTGAACATTCCCATCTGGCATCTGACCGACCCCCGGGACATCACCAGGCGCATCAAGGATGCGCAGACGCTGGCACATGCTTCGCTGCATCCAGTCGCGGTGCTGCTCTCGCGAGAACTGATGTGGGAGGATTAATCATGCTGCGCCAGGATGCATTACAGGCGATCTATCCCGACCTGGAAAAGCACATCGTTGTCACCATCATGGGCTCCGTCGCCATCGAGCTGTACAACCTGGGACATCGCCACAACTTCTTCTATTTGCAACATGCCATGGGCCTGGCGTCTTCGATGGGTCTGGGCATCGCGCTCGCGCTACCGCAGCACAAGGTCATCGTGCTTGATGGCGACGGCTCGCTGCTGATGAACCTGGGCACGCTCAGCACGCTGGCCCGCTACCGGCCCTCCAATCTGCTGCACATTGTCTTCGATAACGAAAGCCTGCTCTCGGTTGGTGGTTTCCCCACGGCGACATCGACCGGCACGGATCTCGCCGGTATCGCCAGGGCTTCTGGCATTCCGCGCGTGGTGGAGGCACCCAGCGTCGAGAGCCTGCAGACCGGCGTCGCGCAAGCGCTGGCCAGTGATACGCTCACCACCATTATTTCCAAAGTCGAAGCGGTGCTCCCCCAAACCTT
>JAFMRP010001301.1 GCA_017354095.1 Ktedonobacteraceae bacterium | reverse complement strand
CGGCTCGTTGGGCGAGGAGGCCAAAGTTGTCGCCAAGATGAGCCTGTCCTTCGGGCCAGGTGAAATTCGTAACCTGAAGACCAATTTGCATGAGAACTCTCTCTCCCTTCTTCAGTACATTACAATCATTCGAGGACAAGGAGAATATCCAGAGTTGCCTCTGTTCCGCTGTTATGATAGACCAGCAGGAGAGAGAGTTCTGTCGTATTTTTGGGAATCTTGTTGAAAAGCGGGGGAATGTCAGGATTGCCGCCGATACTGACGTGGGGTCACTCCTAGGTGGCTTTTGAAGGTGTGTGTAAAGTGGCTCTGGCTCTGAAAGCCCACATCGAACGCCACCTGGCTCAGAGGCAAGTCAGTTGTCTTGAGCAATTGTCGGGCCTGCTCAAGACGTTTGCTCAACACAAACTGATGAGGAGTCACCCCTGTCGTCTCTCGAAAGAGCTGCGCAAAATGATAGGGGCTGTAGCCAACCTGCCGAGCAAGTAGCTCCAATGAGATCGGCTGGGCTAGGTGAGCCAAAATATACTCGGTGACGCGTTTCAACTGCCGAGGGGTAAGCCTTCGCAGAGATGGCTTGACCGTGATGTCCGTCGTCAGGTAGTGGGTCAGCAGATGAACCACCAACATCTGCGCAGCTGTCTCCGCGTAGAGTTGGCCGCCAGGGGTGAGCTGCTTGAGCTCCTGCCGCAACGCCAATCCCATTTGTGCTAGCAGTGGGTCCTGGAAGCCGGAAAGCTCCTTGAGCATAAGGCGAGCCGGATCACGATCTGCGACGTGCTCGGCACTACGGGCAAAGAGGTCCGCACTCAGATGGAGATGGAGCGCCTGAATAGGCTCGTGGGACTGGCTGTGCCAGCGCAATTCATACGGGTCTCCCCCTCCAGGAGTCAAAAACAAGTCCCCTTCGTGGACGGAAACCGCTTCCCACGAGCCATTCACCGCTCTGCTTTCAAAATCCATGGCACCTTGTGTGACCAGCACGAGATGGATATCGGGGACGGCTGGCAAGAGAACACTCTCTACCTCCATTGGCTCATGAAACTCGCGGACCACGACCCCTTGCCAACCAGCGCTCCAACTGGAAAGAACTGGCACCGTGATGGTATAGCGTTCAAAGTCATGTGTTGATGTCGATCGAGGAATATCCTGCATGCTGCTGATCCTCTCTTTCGTCAGAGGTGAGAACCTGCTTTGACACACCTTCCAGAGTATAGCACAGACAACACGGCATGAGGTACAGTCTTAGATCGTTCGTCATCCAGCCTTCCCTTCGATTTTCAATCATATGATCTATAACTCTTCACCCATAGAGTCAAATTTCCAATTGAAAATGGAATGTTTTGGATACAGAGGACAACTCATGCCTGTATTATCTCTTCATTTTCTCCTCTTTGGAAAGACAAAACCTCTACACAAGATTCAGTATGGCGTCTGGAGTTGGGAAATAGCTACAAGGAGAAGGCAAAAGCATCTGCTGATACATTTGTGACGCCTCAGTGAGGCTAGTCGGCGTAGTTGTGACGAGGATGTGATATCTCTCGGCAATACTGATCTTACAGAAGAATCAAGCAACTTGTCAACGTAGAGGGAGGGAAGTGAGATGTTCAAGAAGATTCTGGTTCCCCTGGATGGCTCAACGCGTGCTGAGCGTGCTATCTCTGTCGCCGCACGCCTGGCTCGCGCTCGTGGCGGCTCTGTCGTCCTGGTACGCGCGATGAGTTTCTCGTCAATGTATGGTCCTGGACTGGCTTTCTATCCAACAGTGACGCCATCGATGGTAATAGAGGAGCAAGAAGCAGAGAAGCACTACCTGTCACATGCCGCATCTTCCCCAGAGGTGGCAGGCATTCCAATAGAAACCATCCATTCCCAAGGGGATGCCGCTTCCGCTATCCTCGCTGCCGCGGAGGCGACTCAGGCAGATCTGATCGTCCTCTGCAGTCATGGGCGCACTGGTTTTATGCGCTGGGCGCTGGGCAGCGTCGCGGAGAAGGTGGCGCATCACGCTTCCATGCCAGTGCTGATCCTACGAGATAGCGGGTCTGTTCCCTCTGCTCCCCATCCCGATCCTACCAGCCCGCTCCGTGCCCTGGTTCCGTTAGACGGATCCGCCCTGGCAAAAGCGGTGCTTGAGCCAGTAGCACAACTTATTGC
>JAFMRP010001300.1 GCA_017354095.1 Ktedonobacteraceae bacterium | reverse complement strand
AACCGGCGCTGATAAACGCGTTACGCATCGCCGTGGCGTATGTCGCCTCGTCAATATAGTCGTTAAACTGGTAGAAGTTGGCCGACCGGACCTGCTGGCCACCAACCGTCTGCGTGGCGGTCATAAACGGCTCGCTGGTCGGAGTATAGTTCGCCGTGTTGCTGATAAAACCATCCACACTGTTCACACCACCAACCGCACCCTTGATCGTATTGCCGATCAGGTTCACAGCAGGCCCAAAGTTGCTGCTCCAGCCAAGCCAGCCCGAGTGCGCGATGTCAACATAGTTATACACATTGGTGATCGCGTGCAGCTTACCGAGCGCGTACTGCACCCCCTGAACATACGCTCCGCTGGAATTGGCCTCGGAACACTTGGCCATGCTCAGGTTGGTAACCAGGTTGGGCAGCGAGTCAGGCTCAATAATCGCGGCTATCCGCAGGTTGCTGTACTTTGCCTGGCTCAGCGTCGCCACGATCGGATCAATATACTGCGTCTTGTACTTGTTGAGACCATCCTGCGCGACCAGCAGCTCACCATTAGATGCCAGCGCGGCACAGTCACGATTAGGCAGGTCATAAACAACAATCGTAATCACTACTGGGCTGCTGCCATTGGCCGCGTCCTGCGCCAGCGCCGCGTCCAGGTGGCCGGCGAGCGTCCTGGTAACCCCGGACCCACCAGTGACGGCCGCGATACGGTCGAGCCAGACCGCCGTCGGATACTGCGCAACTCTGGCCTCCTGCTGTCCCAGCGTACCACCCGTAGCAGCCGCGCCCGCTCGCACCTCCGCTGCCCAGTCAGGATTGACATAGCCGTCCGCTCCAGCATACGGATTGGGTACATGCGTGCCGGGTATCGGCGTCCCTGTGGGAGTCGGCGTCGGTGTGTTGGTCGGCGTGCTGGTTGGAGTACCAGCCGGCGTCCCCGTCGCCGTCGGCGTTGGCGTCCCCGTCGTCGATCCATTACACACATTACCGTTCACGCTAAAGCTTGTTGGTATGGGATTACTACTCGTCCACGAACCATTAAAGCCTGGATTGACCGTCCCATTCACAGCCACGTTGCCATTCCAGCTCATATTCACCACACTCACATTTTGGCCAGACTGGGTAAACGTGCCATTCCAGCCCTGCGTGACAGCCTGCCCACTCGCCGGAAACGCGAACGTCAGATTCCAGCTAGTCCACGCTGCGGAACTGGTATTCTGAACAACAATATTCGCCCCAAAGCCCCCAGGCCACTGGTTTGTCACCGTATAGGTCACCTGGCAATACGAAGCTGCATGCGTGATCTGCATACCAATGCCAACGAAAAAACTGCCGATGATTAAGATCAACGCACTTGTAAGCAAGACCAGACTGCGCAGCTTCCTTTTGAGAAAGAAATCCCGCAGCCTGCCCCCCGAAATACGGTGCATCATCCCCCTCCTTAGGGTACAACTAAGGGCAACGACCCTGACTATCATCGTTACCAATCTATTCCTCACTGGCAACACCGCCGTACGCGCGCAACCCTACACCCATACAGCCGCATCGCCACATCAGGCCCCACCAGACGAGTGTTCCCGCTGCGCATCCCTGCATACGAGAACACTCACAGCGAACAGGCATCCATACCCATCGCCTGCCGGCATGGCACGCCCGTTCCACCAGATATCCAGAACAATAGCCAGTAGTAACAACATGACGTCATCCCCAACACCAGAACCCTCCCACTAAGATTCCTCCTGAGCATCCACTGAAGCGGAGTGCAGGAGATATCCCCATTGCTTTTTTTAACATACCGTAATGCCAGAAGTCAACGAAAGTTGGCAACTGACCAGAAACTGAAGAACTGTCCGTTTCTCTCACCAATCCACCCATAGCCAGGGGTGCGGGTGCGTAGCCCCCAGGCGCATGAAGTGAAGCGGGGGTGCAGGGGGCTGCCGCCCCCTGTCAGGGTCTGGGGTGCTACTGCTCCGACCACCTGACCGCGCAGCGGTAGGCGCGCTAGCGCCGTTGGTGGTCGGAATAAGAGACAGGGGCCCCAGAAATCCTTTTTTTCTTTCTTGCGAGCCGCCGCAGGCGATTCCTCGCAGACCGCCTGACGAACGCAGTTCGTAGCTGCGCAGCAGCGTTGGCGGGCTGGACAAGAGGGCGGCGAGAAGTAGGCTTCAC
>JAFMRP010001299.1 GCA_017354095.1 Ktedonobacteraceae bacterium | reverse complement strand
GTGCCGTGTCAGTAGCAGCGCCAGCGGCAGGAAGATGACAACCCAGGGCAGCAGCGCCAGCAGATGTTGCCAGCTGCGCCCATAGACGCTGCCCGCCAGCCACACGATCGCCTGGCTGACACGAATAATCTGCGTCGTGGCCATCAGTATCTCTATCAGTGCGTAAGCCACAGCCGCGAGCCCGATGCCCGTTAGCAACAGGCGCGTGGGCGAACTGCCCCGCTGCCACGCGAGCCAGTAGACCAGTAGCGCGGCTAGGCTTGCTCCCACGAATGCGATCGGTGGGATCAGGCTGGCGGGGGCGGCGCTGAAGAGAATAATGACGGAGACTGCGGCCAGGCTCGCTCCCTGGCTGATGCCGATGACATCAGGCGTGGCCAGCGGGTTGCGCGTTAATCCCTGCAAGATGGCTCCCGAGGTGGCCAGCGCCATACCTACCAGAATCGCCACGAGCGCGCGCGGTAGCCGCAGGTCCAGCACGATAAAGTTGTACTGGCGGCTGCCATTGCCCAGCAGTGTGTCCAGCACGGCCAGGGGCGGGATGGTGAATTCTCCGACGGCTATGTGGATAATGAGCACGCCGAAGATGAATAGGGCCAGCAGCAGGCAGATGGCTGGCACACCTGCCCTGACGCGGAAGGAGAGCGGCGGCCAGGCCGGACGAATCACGAGCCAGCGCTTCATCGCAGCACCACTCCTTTCTGGCGTATCAGCCAGATCAGCACGGGCGCGCCGATCAGCGCTGTGACGGCTCCCACCGGTATCTCGTTGGGACGAATCACGAGCCGTGCGACGACATCAGATCCCAGCAGCAGCGTTGCCCCCAGTACCAGTGAATAGGGCAGCACCCAGCGGTAATCGTTCCTGACCAGGCCGCGCGCGGCATGCGGTATAACCAGCCCCACAAAGCCGATCGGTCCAGCCATGGCTACCGCGCTGCCCGCTAACAGGATAATCGCCGCCGCTGCCAGCGCTTTCACCAGCCCGACACGCAGCCCCAGTCCCCGCGCTACGTCGTCTCCCAGGCTGAGAATCGTCATCTGTCGCCCCAATAGCAAGGCTAGCAGCAGGCCCGGCAGTAGATAGGGCAGCCCCTGCATGAGTATGTTGATGTTTCGTCCTCCCACCGAACCGGCCAGCCAGAAACGCACCTCGTCCAGCGAGCTTTCGTTGATTACAAGCAATCCCTGCGTCAGAGAGGTGAAAAGTGTAGTGATGGTCGCTCCAGCGAGGATAAGCTTCAATGGGGTCATACCGCGCCTGCCCAGCGAGCCCAGGTTGTAAACAAGTAGACCCGCAATCAGCGCTCCCAACAGCGAGAACCAGGTGTAAGCTGCCAGTGAGGTGATGCCAAGAAAGAAGGTGACCGCTACTACCAGAAAGGAGGCGCCAGCACTGACGCCCATGGTGTTGGGGGCCGCCAGCGGATTTTTTGAGAGCGCCTGCATGAGCGCGCCCGCTACGCCCAACCCCGCGCCAACGCAGAGTGCAAGCAGTGTGCGCGGGATGCGAATATTCCACACAATATCGTGTGCGTTGATATCAGCGGCACCGCTGGGCCGGCTCACCAGCAGCGCCCGTAGCAGCGCCGACGGGTCGAGCGTAGCCGAGCCGATGGCGACGCTGAGACAACACGCCAGCAGCAGCAGACCCAGGCAGAACAGCAGCCCCGGCAGTGGCGCGGCCCGAAATAGCGCCCGTGCCGGTCTCGCTGCGCTATTTCGTATCGTTCGCAACATAGGTATACAGATCGTCAATTACTTTGTTGGCGGCGGTGACTCCAATACCGAGCATCCAGACGTCATCAGAAACGATATGCACCTTCCCGTTCTTTACGCCGCTGAGCTGCTGCCACTGTGGCTGGCCCGTTAGCTCTTTCAGTTTGCTGTCGTCCTGCCCGTACTGCATGACGAAGATGACGTCACCATCCATGTCTTTGATGTTTTCGTACCCCACCTCTTCGGCGAATTTCTCGTGCTTGTCCTGGGCCGGTGGACGCGGCAGCCCGGCATCTTTCAAGATGGTGCCGATGAAGGTTCCGCTCTCATAGAGCCGGATACGGTCCGGCAGAACTCTCACGACCGAGATGTGCGTTGTGCTCGACCGGCTGCCCATCGCCTGCTTAAATTCCGCTATACGCTGGTTGTATTGATCCATCAA
>JAFMRP010001298.1 GCA_017354095.1 Ktedonobacteraceae bacterium | reverse complement strand
GCTCACCAAAGGGATCGTTGCCCACACGCCCCGCTATTGCGACTGAGCCGCCCAGGCGCGCTATCGCGACAGCCTGGTTCGCCCCCTTCCCTCCCGGAACTAGCTTGAGCGCACCCGCCCCCAGCAATGTCTCGCCCATTACCGGTATACGTGGTACACGAACAACCTGGTCCATGTTGAGACTGCCTACCACGAGGATGGCTGCCATGCATTCCTCCTGCATACAAATAATCCTGGAAGAAACTATTGCTCAGGCAAGCATACGACATTCTACTGATAGTTGCAACACTTGCCTCGGTTGAGATTTCTGTCCCCTGACATCACCATTTTAACCCATCTGCTCTTTTACTGGTATCCCGAAATACAGATGGATCAGTCTACAATCTGATAAGGAAATCCCTTTGTCTTCGCTGTTACAACTAGCAACGATGTCCCACCACAATTGATGACGAATAAATAGGATAGGTGGTAGCGAGGTGCATCATGAACAATACAGAAACAGGCCATAGCCAGCTCACCACTCGCGAGTTGGAAACCGTGATGCTGATTACCCGCGGGCTGGTGGCGAAAGAGATCGCTCGCGTACTCGCAGTAAGCGAGAAGACGGTACGCAATTATTTCAGCGGTATTTACCAGAAGCTAGGCGTCTACGACCGCTCACAGGTGGTCATCTATGCGCTAAAACACGGCCTGGTGGATCTTCAGGAACTATAAGGTAAGAGCGTTCCGAGATTGCGACAGTAGGTGATCAGGCGGCTGAATATGGGCAGTTGTTGCAGCGCGGGCAAGCAACCCACTACGATCAATTTGCGCTGCGCGCGTGTCAGCGCTACGTTCAGGCGATGCGGGTTGACCAGAAACTCACGCTGCAGGCCGCTCGGTTCGGTGGTGGTCGCGAAGGACATGATGATGACCATGCGCTCTCCACCCTGGAAGCGATCAACGGTATCAACACTGAGCGGGGTGTCAACCGGCAGCGCCCGCCATCCGCTGGCAGCATGTTCGCTGAAGAGATGGCGCCGTATGTTCGCGACCTGGGCCCGGTATGGTGCGACGATACCGATATCCTGTGGCGCGATACCTCGTCGCATCAGCGTGCCCACAATCTCACGCACGACGCGTGCCTCCGCCATGCTCGTTTTGGTCTCCTGCCGGCTCTGCTCGTCCTCTCCGGCACGCACGTCCAGAAAAACCAGCGGCAGCGTTGGCTTGATGGCCTGCAGAATCGATAGCGGCTCCGGCTGCATGCCAGGAACACGCACTGCATTTTTTAACGCCAGGCGGCGATGCGCGACCGATTCGTGCGCCAGAAGCCGCTTCTCATAAAAGACAGTCGATGAGAAGTGAGAAATATGCCTGTTCATACGATATTGCGTACGCAGCGAGACACAGGCGCTGATGGTGAGCGGATGACTCTGACAAAACTCTTCGTCAAGCTGCTTTAGACGGCTGAATAACGATTCCGCCAGCCCGCTTTCCGCCGCTTCTTTGCTCAAGACCAGCGGCGGAAGCTGCTTCTCATCACCAACTAGTATGAAGCGTTTGGCGAAGCGCAGCGCGCCCAGAATAGCTGGTATGGTCAATTGCCCGGCCTCGTCGATAATGGCTACGTCAAACGTGAGCCCGCTATCTTCCATCACTACACCCGGAACTGGTGCGGGCGAGTATTTATCCGAGGACCAGGTCGCTGTTGTCGAGGCGACCACCGGCATACTGCCCAGTATTTCACGTACCGCAATCTGCATCTCGTTACCCTCTCGCCCCCGGATCAGCGCCTGTAGTAACCTGGATTTTACATGGTCATTGACGCTGCGCTCGCTGCCCAGGCGCAGGTAATCATAAAACCCCTCTGCCTGCAGACGCCTGAGCATGTTGTCTACCGCTTGATTGGTGAAGGCGGCGAGCATGACGCGCTGACCCTGACTACAGAGCCGCTTGACGATTTCGGCTATGACACTGGTCTTGCCGGTTCCAGGTGGCCCCTGGATCAGCAGGTAGTCCTGCATCTGCAGCGAACGCTCTACAGCCAGGTTCTGCTCCGCATTGAAGTCGGCTCGCGGCTGTATCGATCGATCGATGAAACGCGGTCGCACTTTGCCCGCTACCAGGTCGCGCAGATGTGGCTCGGCCTGCAGCCAGCGCAGCAGGTTTTGCAATGTG
>JAFMRP010001297.1 GCA_017354095.1 Ktedonobacteraceae bacterium | reverse complement strand
CATCAAAAACTGCGGCGTGGAGACCCGCCCTCGTTTACGGGGCGGGAGGAAACGCCGCCCTCCTTTCTACTAAGCAGGCCGTGGCCCGCTGGACGATAGTCAGCTTCTTGACACTTGCACTGGCATGGATCTTCGTCCCATCCAGGGTGCGGAGATCAAAGTACCCTGAGCTACGACGGCCAAAGACGAAACATGCCCTTCCCTGGAACCGGACGTGATCAAAGAGGCGGAAGCCATGCACGTATTTGGGAGCCGTATTCCGTTGCCGTTTGCCCCCTTTGCGGATAGTGGCTTTGTGCAGTTGTCGGTTGTTTCGCCGGACGAACTTCATCAGGTAGGTGGTCCCATCCGATTGTGCCTGTGGGTTGCCACTGATACAGCGAGCATCGATAGCATGAGACTTTTCTAACCCCTGCTCAATCCGGGTCTGTTTGGTGATATATCCATAGGTCAAATACACGTTTGGGAACAGGGCTTTGGCCTGCTCGTAGATCTTCCAGCGAATGATGCTCATCTGCGTCGCATCCCGGAACCCATCGCTACGCCTTTCGATGGTGTGCTCCTGGTGTGTCCGGTGGATGAGATCATGGCACGTCTCACACAAGGTAATGAGGTTATCAGGCCGGTCCCCTCCGGTCTTGCGCGACTCAATGTGATGCACGGTAAGAATCACGTCTTTTGATGTCCCTTTGCACCATTGGCAGGTATGAGTATCTCTTGTCAGAACATATTCCCGGACATTCCAGAACCCGAGCTGCGGTCCCTGCTGGTACTGTTCACCTTGTATTTCTGGATTACGGATCTTCTGGATATCGAACTGTGCTACCTCGATCGTCGTTCGGCTCACGGGCAACATTCGGTGGACCCGTCTGATCACGTTGAGATGCGCATCAAGACGATACCGGACGGACGGGGCCAACCACCCCTCGGGTTTCTTTCTATTCTGAAACCGGGCCTGGCGGTAGCGGGTCTTGCGACTCCTTCTTGCTCGACGAAACTGCTGGCGTGTTGCCAGCAGTTCGGTGATATCCATACGTGGTTTCGCTTCTGCCTCAAACAATACCACCTTTTCCGTTGTCGCTGCTATTCCGATGTGTTGTGTCCCCGCATCGATGCCTAATGACACCTCTTGTTTGTAGCCGCTACTGCCATAAAGCAGTTGAATGGTGAAGGGTTCCATCCGGAGAATCTTCGCCTTCCCCTGTTTCAAGAGGAGCCGAGCCTTGCGAGGCTGGCAGGGCATTAATGGGTTGCCATGACAATTCAAAACATACACGAACATAGCGTGTATCATCCTTTCAGATGTATGGGACGCTTCGCCAGTGTTCAAGCGGCTTGTTCGGCCTGCAACACCATTCCTACCCATCAGAACTTTTAATCACAGGCGATAGAGCTACAGGCTAGCGTAGGCACCCGTAGGTATCGTGACCACTCGAACGGAGCCCTCTTCCGAGGGCCAAGGCTAGTCAAGCAGGGCTTGTTCACCCAAGCCCATCCCCTTCAAGGGGATTGGGTTCTTGACCAGTCTGGCTCCTTTGGATTATTTCTCTACACATCATAAAAAAGGTGGGGGCAGTTGTCCAGCTTGCAGCGCATGTAAAATGAGCTGCACATATTGGTCTGCGGTTCGCTGGTTATAGGGTTCGCGGGGTTTCGGCCAGAGATAGGTCCAGTTGAGCGCCGATAGTACGAAGCGGGCGGCCAGATCCACCCTTGAGACGTGGAAGATACCCTGGGTAGTGCCGGCCTCAATGGCACCATAAAAATGGCTCTCGTAGAGATCATAGGTTTTTTGTGCCTGCATCAGCGAGGGCAGGTCCAGGAAGCGCGCCTCGTGAAACAGCACCATCGCGTAGCTCCACTCGCGCATCAGCACCTCCATATGGCCACGGGCCAGCAGTACAAAGCGATGCTCGATGGGAGCGCCATCGGGCACAGTCATGGCCTGATGAAGAAACATAGCAGCTGCCATATAGACGACTTCTTGCAATAGCTCATGCTTGGAGCGGATATGGGTATAGATACTCGACGGGCTTAAGCCAGCCGCTCTGGCCAGGTCGCGCATACACGTGCCGTGATAGCCATACACACTAAAGAGTTCGCTGGCAGTTCGCAGAACTTGAGCTTTATTGTTTTTTCCCATTCTTTGCTGTTTTTTCATA
>JAFMRP010001296.1 GCA_017354095.1 Ktedonobacteraceae bacterium | reverse complement strand
CACAGAGGTGCAGCGGGGTCGAGGCGCAGACGCCGCTCTTCAGCGCGATCTTCAATTATCGCCACAGCGGAAGGGCTGCCATGGCCGATGCATTGGAAGAAGATGCCACAATTTGGGAGGGGATCCAGTTTCTAGATAGCGATGAGCGAACCAACTATCCATTCATGGTGAATATGGATGATCTTGGAGAGGGATTCGCTATGGAGGCACAGGTGCAGTCGCCTGCCGATCCGGAGAGCATCTGCTCCTACATGCACACGGCACTGGAGCAACTGGTCGAAGTGTTGGAGGATGCGCCTACCACGCCTATGCGTTGTCTGGACGTGTTGCCTGCTGCGGAGCGTAATCAATTGCTGCTGAAGTGGAACGAGACGAAGATAGACTATCGGCCCGCGTTGGATGGCCGGTGCATTCACGAGTTGTTCGAGCAGCAGGTTGAGCGGCGGCCCGAAGCCGTTGCGCTTGTCTATGATGATCAGCAGCTCAGCTATGCTGAAGTCAACGCGAGGGCGAACCGGCTGGCGCGGCGCCTGCGGCGGCTGGGAGTGGGACCGGAGATACCGGTGGGAATCTGCACGAAGCGGAGTGAGGAGATGGTAGTAGGATTGCTCGGCATCCTCAAAGCCGGAGGAGCATACGTGCCCCTAGACCCGGCATATCCAGAGGAGCGGATACGGTTCATGCTTAAGGATGCCGGGATCGAGCTGTTAGTGACAGAGAGGCGGCTGGAAGGAGTGTTGCCGGAGTTCGATGGAGAGATGTTCGTGATAGATGCGGAATGGGAGGAGATAGGTGAGGATGGCGAAAGAGGAGGGGAGAGCCGGGCAATGGCGGAGAACCAGGCATACATCATCTACACCTCGGGTTCAACTGGAAGGCCGAAGGGGGTGAGCATACCCCATCGGAATGCGGTGGGATTGTTCTGCTGGATGGAGGAGAACTTCAGCGCGGAAGAGCTGAGCGGGGTGTTGGCATCTACGTCATTGTGCTTCGACCTCTCGATTTTTGAGTTGCTGGGGACGCTCAGCCTAGGAGGAAAGGTAATCCTGGTGAAGGATGTGTTCGGATTGATCGAGAACGGACGGGCAATGGAAGTGAGATTGATCAACACGGTGCCGTCGGCGATGAGGGAATTGCTGAGGGTTGGTGGAGTGCCTGCTGGTGTGAGGACGGTCAATCTGGCTGGAGAAGCGCTGAGGAGAGAGTTGGTCGATGAGTTGTATGAGCTGGGGGTGGAGGAGGTGAAGAATCTCTACGGCCCGACGGAAGACACGACATACAGCACAGGGGAGACGGTGGAGCGGGAAGCAGGGAGAGGTGTGACTATAGGGACGCCGTTGAGCAACAAGCAGGTCTACATACTGGATGCGAGGCTTGACCCAGTGCCGGTGGGGGCCAAGGGAGAGTTGTACATAGGGGGAGCGGGGCTGGCGAGAGGCTATTTGGGAAGGGCGGAGCTGACGGCGGAGCGATTCATTCCGAATGGGTACAGTGGGAAGGGAGGAGAGAGGCTATACCGGACGGGAGATGTGTGCCGGTACCTGGTGGACGGCAGGATCGAGTATCTGGGGAGAACGGATGAGCAGGTGAAGGTGAGAGGGTATCGGATCGAGCTGGGAGAGATCGAGGCGGCGCTGAGTGAGCAGGAGTGGGTGAGGCAGAGTGTGGTGGTGGTAAAGGAGGGGGAGAGCGGGGATCGGCGGCTGGTAGGGTATGTGGTAGGAGAGGGAGTGACCCCGGCGGAACTCAAGAGCCGACTGAGAGAGCGACTGCCGGAATACATGGTGCCGGCGGCGATCGTGATGCTGGAGAAGATGCCGCTGACGCCGAACGGAAAGCTGGACCGGCGGTCGCTGCCGGAGCCGGAAGGAGAAGCCTATGGGGCGCGCGCGTATGAGGAGCCGGAGGGAGAGACGGAGAAGAGATTGGCGAAGATCTGGGCGGAGGTGCTGAAGGTGGAGAGGGTAGGGAGAGGGGAGAACTTCTTCGAGCTGGGAGGGCATTCGCTGCTGGCGGTGAGGCTGATCGAAATGATGAGGAGAGAAGGGCTGCACGCGGATGTGAGGGATCTGTTCAGCAGACCGACGGTGGCGGAGTTGGCGGGAGTGGTGAGCAGAGAGAGCGGGGTGATGGAGGTGCCGGCGAACGGGATACCAGCCGATT
>JAFMRP010001295.1 GCA_017354095.1 Ktedonobacteraceae bacterium | reverse complement strand
AAGGCGGCCGCCGCAACCAGGCCCGGGAGCAGTCCCAGGTTCTCACGCGCGACGGTATAGGACCCGCCTCCGTTGGGATAGGCAGGAATCGTCTGGCGATACGAGAGGGCCACGATGATGAGCAGCAGCACGATGACCAGGCTGATAGGGAGCGTCAACCCCAGCATGGCGGAGCCGGCCGCAACCAGGTTAATGAGAATGGCCTCCGTGGCGAAGGAGACCGAAGAGATGGCGTCGGAGGAGAGCATCGCCAGCGCTTTGAATTTACTCAGACGTTCCTGCTCTGCTCGCTCGGTTGCCAGGGGAACGCCGATGAGGAGCCGCTTGGCCCAGTAGGCAGCCTGTGCCATGCTTCCTTCTGGTTTTTCCGCGGCTTCGGTGGCTTCCAGCAGACCGGTCTGGACACGGCGTAGCTCAGGTTCTTCAGGACGCACGATCACATAGCGCAGATCGCCCGGACGGCTCCCCGCGCGCATCTCCCCGCGTCCAGGGGACAGTAAGTCAAAATCATCGGTCTGTTCGGGCGGTGAGGGTGATCCGGGTGGATCGTGTGCTGGCAGGTTCTCGTCGGCGTGATGATCTGGCTCTTGCTCCATCGTCGCTCTAGCTCTCCTGATTTCTCTATTTAGTTCTATTGTACCTTGTTCCAGAGAGAACGCAATCCCCACCAGACCATGAGTTCCCTGCTCTGGCCTCGTTACACATCTCGTGGGAAACCAACACAACCAACAGAACCAACCGTTTTTGGGGAGACAACACTCCATTCAGAGCTTGCTTGTGCAAAGAAACCAGCAGCAACGAAAGGACAGCTAACACCTAGAGATAACTGGAAAAAGAGACACAAAAGCAATATTTCCTAACGCTCCTCCTGCCCTAAAAGCTCCACGATTTCACGCAGCCGGCCCCGGATGGTTTCCACACGGCTGCGAACAAACTCCTGGTGGGAGACGCCCCGGCTTGTAATCTTCTCTGGCGGCACCAGTGACTCCAGCAATGCCCTGCGCAGTCGTCTCGTTCCCTCGGCCTCGTCCGGGGCGGCGAACCAGTGCTGCCCATGCCGGGTAAAGCCTCCACTTGAGAGCAGGGCCCGCACGGTTCCCGAATGCACGGTGTGCTGCAGCCGCTGCCGCATATGCGCGATCAGCTCGGCCAGCGTCAGTCCCTGCGGATGCGCCTGCAGAATGGTCTGGATCGAATGGCGATACGATTCGCCAACACCTCCGCGCAGTTTCTTCAGTTCCTCAAGATCGATGAGCCTCGCTTCCTCCTCGAATATCTTCTCGTCCATACCTATCCGCTGCAGGCTCACACACTCCGGGTCCCAGGTGAGCTGTAGTTTTGTGCCGGGATCGAGCAGTTCGCGATCAAAGAGGTCTCGTAGATCGGGACCATACAAACGATGCCTGTTGCGGTCAACCCAGAGCCAGAGTTCGCTCGCGTCATCAAACCAGCGCCCGCGTATGGCGAAGATGGTTCCCTCGCCGGGTGCTAATGGCGGATAGACGCCGCGCACCTTCTTTGGTATTGGAATAAAGCCCTCCTGGAGGTGAGCGGCCTGCAAACATCGTATCCAGCTTGCGCTCATCTTGCCTACCTCGCCCCCCACCGCGATTTGTTCTTCCATTGAGCGCTGAGAAGGTTTTGCGCGCAGCGCCTGGAACGCTTCTGAGGTCTCCTGGTCCGCTTCTCGCTCGCTTCTGGCGTCTCGCTGTGGCAACACGGAGAGGCGCACGCGCCTCATGCCTTCTGGCAGCTGCCCTGTCAGCATCCAGTAATCCTGGCCCACTCGTGTAAATTCCGGCTCCTGCAGCAGCCAGCTACGCAGGTACAGAAAGGCTCTGGGCCCTCCCATGGCTTCCCGTCCAGCCAGTTCGTCGAGCAGTTCGAGCACACGCTGCCCCGTCCAGGGTGTTTCCCATTCTTCCTGCCAGCGAGCCAGCAGCGGGGCCTTACAGCGCTCAAGCACCTGCCGAACTGGTGGTGGGACCTCGATGTTGCGCTCGACCTGCGCCTCCCATATCCCCTGGCGATTCTGCCGGAAGCGCCGGTCCAGTGGATAGAAGATATGGTGCTGGTGGCTCTCTCGGTCCAGCTTCTCCAGGTAGTTATCCAGTTCCTGCCCGTCCCAGGCATCCGTGAGCCGGTCGTTAAAGAGCCGATCGT
>JAFMRP010001294.1 GCA_017354095.1 Ktedonobacteraceae bacterium | reverse complement strand
CGCGCCAGTGGTACGTATGTATGGCGGTACATTTACGCGTGCCGCAACCTGGGAGGCATTTCGCGTGGGGGTGCAACAGGGCATGGAGGCTGGTGGGCTGCATGTCGTGGAGGTGGTGACGGAGCGAGCGAGTAATGTTGCGATGCATCGCCAGTTGTGGCGCACGGTGGAAGGAGCGCTGCGCGAGCAGCCGGATTTTGAGCAGTGAACGGTATGAAACAGGATGTGCAGGCAAAAGTTGTCGCGGTAAGCGGCACCTATATGGGAGTGGTAGAGCGCGAGGAGCGGACCGGGGATGATAGCGCCGCTACGCTGGTGCTGCTGCATGGGTTTACGGGCAGCGCGGCTGGCTGGGGCCGGCTGCTGCATGAGCTGCCGGGCAGGAGGCTGATCGCGCTGGATCTACCCGGTCACGGAGCTTCGGATGCGCCGCGGGACCCGGGATTCTATTCGCTGGAGCAGTGTAGCGAGAATGTTGTCGCGGCGCTGCGTGTGCTGGGTGTGGCTCCGGGCGAGGCCGTGCTGCTTGGCTATTCGCTGGGTGGTCGCATCGCGCTCTATAGCGCATTTAGTGGCTTCTTTCGCGCTGTAATCCTGGAAAGCGCCTCGCCCGGCCTGGCGGATGCGGAAGAACGCGAGCAGCGCCGTGCCAGCGACGAAACTCTGGCGCAGCGTATCGAGCGCGAAGGTGTGCCAGCTTTTGTCTCGTACTGGGAGAATATACCATTGTTCGCCAGCCAGGCTGTACTGCCGGCTGAGGTGCGAGCAGCCCAGCGCCGGCTGCGCCTGCTTAACCAGGCACACGGGCTGGCGAATAGCCTGCGCGGTGCCGGTACGGGGACGCAACCGCCGCTGCACGAGCAGCTGGCACGGTTGAATATGCCGGTTATGCTGGTTACGGGTGAACTGGATACGAAGTTTTGCGCTATCGGGCGCGATATGGCTCAGTGCCTACCGCACGCTGAGCTATACATTGTGCCCGGAGCGGGACACGCGGTTCACCTGGAGAGGCCCGAGATATTTAGTGGCCTGGTCAGGCAGTTCTGCGCGTCTTTGATATGATGAAGGGAGATAATTGGGGATTGCCAACCGGTTCTCGCATAGACGGGCTCCACGGGGCTCACTTAAGCGGGAGGCGCAGGAGGGCAGCGCCCTCCTGTCGGGGCGCGGGGTGTCCCCGCTCATCTTCTCTCCTCCCGCCGCCGAAGGCGGCGCGCGGGTCAAAACGAAGTTTGAAATAAGCGGTAAAAAAAGTGAAGGAGCAGACATATGGCTATCGCGTGGGAGAAAGTGCGCGACGATTACACAGATATCATTTTTGAGAAGGCCG
This sequence comes from Ktedonobacteraceae bacterium, assembly GCA_017354095.1. GTDB lineage: Bacteria > Chloroflexota > Ktedonobacteria > Ktedonobacterales > Ktedonobacteraceae > Bu33. The sequence goes on along the minus strand of JAFMRP010001294.1, from coordinate 833 downwards.
AAGGAATAGCCAAAATCACGATTAATCGGCCAGAGGTTCACAACGCCTTTCGACCGGAGACGCTCAACGAGCTGATCGATGCTTTTAATGTTTGCCGTGAAGATCCTGAAGTTGGTGTCGTGATTCTCACGGGTGCTGGCGAGAAGGCTTTCTGCTCAGGTGGTGACCAGCGGGTACGTGGACACGGTGGCTATGTGGGCAAGGATGGGGTGCCGCGTCTCAACGCGCTTGATCTGCAGAAGTCGATTAAGTATTTGCCCAAGCCGGTGATTGCGATGGTAGCGGGCTATGCTATCGGCGGCGGCAACGTTTTGCAGCTGCTCTGCGATCTGACGATCGCGGCTGATAACGCACGCTTCGGGCAGACGGGGCCACGCGTGGGCAGCTTCGACGCCGGTTGGGGAGCGACCTACCTGGCGCGTGTGGTCGGGCATAAGAAAGCGCGAGAAGTCTGGTATCTCTGCCGCCAGTACAGCGCGCAGGAGGCGCTGGATATGGGCTGGGTGAACACAGTGGTGCCGCTGGCGCAGCTGGAGGAAGAGACGGTGAAGTGGGCGAAGGAGATTCTGGAGAAGAGTCCCATCGCGATCCGCTTCCTCAAGGCATCCTTTAATGCTGATACTGATGGCCTGGCAGGTATTCAGGAGCTGGCGGGCGATGCTACAATGCTCTACTACATGACGGAAGAGGGCCAGGAAGGCAAGAACGCATTCCTTGAGAAGCGCAAACCAGACTTTTCGCGCTTCCCACGTCTGCCTTAGGGTGGGGGATGTGGGGGGGGGGGGGGGGGGGGGGGGGGGGGGGGGGGGGGGGGGGGGGGGGGGGGGGGGGGG